>CALXDR010000097.1 GCA_944387115.1 uncultured Oscillospiraceae bacterium | reverse complement strand
ATCACATCCAGCTGATGCCGCTCCAGCCGCTCAACCAGTGTGCGGAAGGAATAGCGCCGGTTGCTCAGGGTGTATTGGGGATAGTCCCGGTGAAAGCGCTGAATCATTGGCTGGAGTATCCCGCCCATACGCACCGTCTCCAGGCACCCCACATTCACCTGATGATTGAAGCGCTCTCCCGCCTCCTTGGCCTGCTCCAGGGCAAGGCACACCTGATTGTGTACGGTAGTCAGCCCCTGAAAGAGCACTTCACCCGGCGGCGTGAGGGTGACCTGCCGCCGTTCCCGGTAAAACAGCGTTGTTTTCAGCCGCTCCTCCAGCAGGGCAATCTGCTTGCTGAGGGCGGGCTGGGAGATGTAGAGCTTTTGGGCGGCAGAGGTAAAGCTGCGCTCCCGGGCCGCCATCAGAAAGTATTCCAGCTGGAGAAAGGATACCGGGTTCCAATCCTGGCTCATCCCGCTCCCGCCCCTGACCGCTCGCCCGCCAGGCTCTGCCCAAAGCAGGCACGCACCTGCTCCACATCCTCCCATTGTCCCAGGGCCCACATGAGCTTGGTCACCACTGCCTCGGTGGTCATGTCGTACCCCTGAATGACCCCTTCCGCCAGCGCCTTCTGCCCGGCTTGATAGAGGGAGAAATTGCTGCTCTCATACAGGCACTGGCTGCACACCACCACTGCCACCCCCGCCCGGATGAGGGTGCTCAGCTTTTCAATGAGGTTGCGCCGGATGAAGTGCAGCCCTCCCGCCCCGAAGGCCTCAATGACCACGCCTCGGTAGCGCATCTGGAGGAGCATATCAAAAATCTCCGGGTTGAAGCCGGGGGTGAGCTTGATGAGAAATACCTCCTGGCACAGCCGGTCCCGCAGGCGGCAGGGGCCGTCGAGGGGCGGAATGGCATTGGGGTACACCGTCAGCCCCGCCCCGCTCACCCCGGCCACCAGGGGCCAGTTTACACTGTCAAAGGCTCCAAAGTGTGTGGTGTGGGTTTTTACCGCCCGGCACCCCAGCATGACCTGGCGGTTGAAGGCCACAAACACCCCCGGATAGCCGGAAGCGGCCATGGCAAAGGCGGTGCGCAGATTGTCCAGGCCGTCGGACAGGGGGTGCTCTATGGGCAGCTGCGCCCCGGTGAGCACCACGGGGATGGGTATATTGCGCACCATGTAGGACAGTGCAGAGGCGGTGTAAGCGAGGGTGTCCGTACCATGGGATACCACCACGCCGTCATACTCCTCCCGGGCCTCATAGACGCTGCGGGCGATGATCTGCCATTCCTCAGGCTGGATGTTGGAGGAGTCCAGATGTAAAATGTCCCGGACGCTCACCTTATAGTTGTCTGTCAACGGGCTGAGATAGTGCGCCAAATCCGTCCCGTTCATGCCAGGCGCCAGCCCCTCCTCCGTGGGACGTGAGGCAATGGTTCCCCCGGTGGTAAGCATTAAAATCCGTTTCATGTGCGTCCACACTCCTCCAGTGATGTAGGCTCAGTATAGCCCATATCCCCGTGGTTGGCAAGTGAAAAGAAGCGCTGAGCCCCCGGAGCAGCTTGACTGGACCGCAGCGAGGAATAAATTCCATACCGGGCACCGCCCGGCTGAATTTGTTCCGAGTCGGAGGGAAGTCAAGCGTGGCGGAGGGGAGCGAAGCGTGACAATGAAGAAGCGTCCGAGCCGTCGTGAGCCTTTTCAAAAAAGTCCAAGGACCTTTTCGAGGGAGCGCAGAGGAAATCGGGCTCGATTCCTTCGGAATTGCCCCCCTCCCCCCACAAGCCTTTTGACAGCCCGCCTCCCCATCTGGTATACTTTTGTCAAATACCGCAGAAGGGGACCCCTCACCGGTCATCCCCGTGTACAACAAGGAGGCTTTTCCATGAAATACGATCTTCTGGTGATAGGCGCGGGCCCGGCAGGGCTGACCGCCGCCATCCACGCCCGTGCCCGCAACCAGTCCGTGCTGGTGGTGTCCAACCAACCCACTGCCAGCCCCCTGTGCAAGGCCCCCCAGATGGACAACTACCCCGGTCTGCCCCACATCACCGGGCTGGAGCTGGTGGAGCGTCTGGTAAACCAGGCCGTGGAGCTGGGGGCGGAGCTGCGCATTGGCCGGGTGCTCAGCCTGATGCCCCTGGGAGATACGGTGATGGCTTCCATCGGGGACCAGGTGGTGGAGGCCAGCGCCGCCATTGTGGCCACCGGTGTGGCCCGTGCCAATCCCCTGCCCGGCGAGGAGCGGCTGCTGGGCCGGGGGGTGAGCTATTGCGCCACCTGTGACGGGATGTTCTACCGGGGCAAGCCCATCGTAGTGGCGGGCAATGCCCCCGACCTGGAGGAGGAGACGGAATATCTGCGCTCCATCGGCTGTAAGGTCACCTCTGTGCGCCTGCCCGGTCTGGAGATTTTGGGGGATACCCAGGTCACAGGGGTGCGCACTGCCCAGGGCGAGCAGCTCCCCTGTCAGGCGGTGTTTCTCCTGCGCGCCTCCATCGCCCCTGCCCAGCTGGCCCCCGGTCTGGAGCTGGAGGACGGATACAT
>CALXDR010000096.1 GCA_944387115.1 uncultured Oscillospiraceae bacterium | reverse complement strand
CATTAAATAGAGCACCAGCAGCTTGATGTCCAGCTTTCCGTGGATAAAACCAAATCTTGACAAACAAACAACCTCCTTCAGCCTGTAAAAACCCGCCCCCCAGCGGGGAACGGACAGGGGATGCCTCCCCTGTGCGGGGGCGGCGGATGTCCGTGGGACGGCACAGCCTATTATAGCCCCAAACAGGCCCTCTGGCAAGGGGGGAAAGCATGGGGGCGGGGACAGGGGGCGGGGGGATTGCCTGGACGGCCGGGGGCGGGGGCGCTGTGCGGTTCCGGTTGCATCTGGGGACAAACTGTGGTAAACTGGGTGGGAAAAAGGGCGGGGCCGGATGTCCGGCTCCCCCAGAGACAAGCAAGGAGGAGTGCATCGCATGAAGCGGAGAACAAGGGCGGCGGGCCTGGCCCTGGCCGCCAGCTTGCTGCTGGGCGCGCTGCCCCAGGGGGCGTGGGCGGCCCAGGTATCGTCCCCGGCCCAGACCCCCAGGACGGAGACGGCGGCCCCGGCCACCCAGCTGCCGGAGGATATGCCCCAGGGGTGGTCCAAGGAGGCCATGGAGGCGGCGCTGGAAAACGGCCTGCTCCAGGGCTATGGGGACAATCTCATCCACCCCAAGGACAACCTGACCCGTGCCCAGCTGGCCGCCATTCTCGCCCGTGCCCTGGGTGCGGCGGGGGAGGCGGATGTGAGCCAGTATCAGGATGTGGTCAGCGGCTCCTGGTACTACCACTACATTGCCAAAGCGGTCAAGATGGGGCTGATTGCCGGAATGTCCGCCGACACCATGGCCCCCGGGGGGCTGGCCACCCGTGAGCAGGTGTTTGCGGTGCTGGCCCGCGCCCTCAAGCTGGAGCCGGGCAGTGCGGATGTGCTGGACGGCTTCCAGGACGGGGAGAGCGTGTCCAGCTGGGCGGTGAACGCCGTCAGCGCCCTGGTGGAGCACGGCTATGTCCACGGCAGCGACAACTGCCTCTATCCCCAGCGGAACATCACCCGGGAGGAGTTTGCCAAGGTGATGCACAACATCTTCAAGACCTACATCAAGGACAGCGGCACAGTGACCCAGGTGGGGGACGGCTCGGTGATTGTGAGCACCCCCGGCGTCACACTGCGTGACGTGACCATTGCGGGCGACCTGGTGCTGGGCGACGGCGTGGGAGAGGGTGAGATCACCCTGGACGGCGTCACCGTAGAGGGCCGTGTGCTGGTGCGGGGCGGCGGGCTGAACACCGTGCGCTTCACCGGCGGCTGCCAGGCGGAAACGGTGGTCGTGGGCAAGGTGGACGGCAACGTGCGCCTGCTGGTGGAGGACGGGTGCGGCGTGGGCACCGTCACCGTGGCGGCGGGCGAGGGTGCCGTGGTGCTGGAGGGCGACGCCCGGACGCTGGTGCTGGAGGGCAACACGCCGGTGGAGGTGCGGGGCAGCCAGCTGGACGCCCTGCTGGTCAACGCCCCCTCCGGGTCTGTGAGCGTGCAGCTCAGCCAGGGCACCGTGGTGGACAGCCTGGAGGTGTCCCGGGGCACGGATAAGCGTGTCACCATCTCCATGGAGGACCAGGTGGTGGTGGGCAGCATCCTCCGCTACGCCAGCACCACTCTGGTGGGCGGCGGCACGGTGGGGGCGCTGTCGGGCACCGGATACCTGGTGATGATGGGCCCCAACCTGGACTCTGCGGTGGTCAACCCCAGCTGCCTCCAGATTGGCGGGCAGACCTATCTGGTGGGGATGAGCGTCCAGGAGCTGGTGAATCTGGCCGGCGCGCCGGCGGAGGAGCGCTCCACCCTCTACGGGTACACCTGGTATGTGTACGGCGTGGAGGACTACCAGGGCTTCTTTATGGCAGGGGTGGAGGACGGCGCTGTGGTGGCGCTGTACAGCAACGCCCCCGGCCTGACCTACATGGGCAAGGGGCTGGGCGCCCGTGCCTTCCAGGAGGAGAGCCAGGAGGTGGAGGTGACGGTGCAGCTGGATGAGCTGTTCGGCGGCACCGTGGCCGGGGTGTACATCCAAAGCGCCGGCTTTGCCCCCGGCAATGAGGTCAGCCAGCAGGCCCTGCGGGATGAGTCCCATGTGCTCTTCCACCTCACCAATGCCTATCGGGTGTACCATGGGCAGGCCGCCCTGGCCTGGAGCGAGGGAGCCGCTGTCGCCTCTGAGCTGCACAGCCAGGATATGGCGGAGCACAGCTTCTACGGGCACACCGGCTCGGACGGCACCACCCCCGCCCAGCGCCTGGAGGCCCAGGGTGTGGACTTTGACCCCGTCCTGCGGGGGGAGAATATTGTGGCCGGGCGGTACAGTGCGGTGGACATCCACCAGGCGTGGGTGAGCGGGGCGGCCTCCAACCCCATCCTGCTCAACCCCGACTACACCCACATGGGGGCGGGCATGGGGTATGATGCCCAGTCCACCTATAAGTCGTATGCCACCGAGAACTTCTTTGCCGCCGGGGAGACAGCGGTGCCCGACCCTGCCCCGGAGGAGAGCGAGACCCCCGCCCCGGAGGAGAGCGAGACCCCCGCCCCGGAGGAGAGCGAGACCCCCGCCCC
>CALXDR010000095.1 GCA_944387115.1 uncultured Oscillospiraceae bacterium | reverse complement strand
AGGCCGGCTGTGCCGTCCTTGGTTTGTATCCCTCACTTCGGTCCATCCGGGCTGTTCGCAACGGCTCGGACGCTTCTCATCTAAACATCCGATTAAAGTCCCGGGGCATCTTGGCCTGGAAGGTCATGGGCTTTCCTGTGGCGGGGTGGGTGAGGGACAGCTCGTTGGCGTGCAGGCACAGCCGCCCGATGGGGTTGGTGCGTGCGCCATACTGCTTGTCCCCGGCGATGGGGCAGCCCATCTCCTTCATGTGGACACGGATCTGGTTTTTGCGCCCGGTGTCAATGGAGATGTCCAGCAAGGTATACCCGCCGCCGCTCTTGCGCACCTGATAGTTGGTGATGGCCTCCTTGGCGCCGGGGCCGGGGTCGCCGGAGAAAATCATATGGGTGGAGGTCTCAATCAGGTAGGAGTGGATGGTATCCGCCTCCCGCTTGGGCCGCCCCTCCACCACAGCCAGGTAGCCCCGGCGGGTGACGATTTGGTTCCAGTTGTCCTGAAACAGGGCCTTGGTCTCAGGGTCCTTGGCGAACATGAGCACACCGGAGGTGTCCCGATCCAGCCGGTGAATGACATAGATGCGGTTGTCGATGTGCTGGTTTTTCACATAGTCGGTGACCATGTGGTAGGCTGTGCGCTGCTTCTCCTTCTCGTTGGCCACGCTGAGCAGCTTTGCCGGCTTATTGACCACGATGAGGTGCGCATCTTCGTACAGAAGGGGGAAGGGGAGGGCGTCCTGCCGGGGGGCGGGCACAGACAGGATGGTCACCACCTGGCCGGGGGTGAGGGGGGTGTCAAACTGGGAGGTGGGCTTGCCGTCCACGGTGACCAGCTTGCGGGAGAGCAGGGATTTGATGTTGTTGCGGCTCTTGCCCTTCACATGGGCCAGGAGGAAGGGGAGCAGGGTGGTGGGCTCCTGCACGGGCAGGTTCACTTCCCGGCTTTTGTCCCGGTGGGTGGATTGATAACGCATAGTAAGACCGCCTTCTAATTGGGATACAGGCCGTGGGCCTGAGATGATTCACCCCAGCATACCACAGTTGAAGGCAAAAGTCCATGCCCTCCCCATGGGACAGGCAAGGCGGAGGGCGGGGGCGCATAGGCTTTCCAGAGGTGATGCAACATGGCAGAGCGTTCCCAGGGACGCATGACCCGCGCCCTGCTCCAGATGGCCCGGCGGCTGGATTTGCCCGAGCAGCAGCTGGCAGGCTCCTTTCTGGTGGAGCTGGTGGGGGATACCCAGCTGCACATGGAGGGGCACCGGGGCATTCTCTCCTATGGGGAGGAGGAAATTCACATTTCCGCCGGGGCGCTGGTGGTGCGGGTGCGGGGGGCTGGTTTGGAATTGCGGGCCATGACCCCCACGGAATTGCGGGTGACGGGCAAGATTTTTGGGGTGGAGCTGGTGTGAGATGAAAAAGCTGATGAACCTGCTGCGGGGATATGCACAGGTGCGGGTCACCGGCCCCTTCCCCGAGCGGCTGCTCAACCTGTGCGGGCAAAATCAGGTGCAGTTTTGGGGCTTGCGCTGGGAGGAGGGCGGGGGCTTTGTGGTGCGGGTGCCCCTGACCCAGCTGGGGCGGATGGAGGAGATGGCCGGGCGGGCGATGTGCCAGCTCCAGGTGCTCTGCCGCCGGGGAGCCACCGCCACCGCCCTGCGCCTGGCGCAGCGGCTGGGGTTTCTGCTGGGGCTGGGGCTGTTTGCGCTGGCAGCGGCGGGGCTGTCCCGCTGTCTGCTGGTGGTGGAGGTGACGGGCAATGAGCGGGTGCCTGCGGCGTTGATTTTGTCGGAATTGCAGCGCCGGGGGGTGCATCCGGGGGCCTATGGGCCGGGCATTGAGGCGGATGAGGTGGCAAATGAGGCTCTGCTCAGCCTGCCCCAGCTGTCCTTCCTGGCCATCAACATCCAGGGCAGCCGGGCGGAGGTGGTGGTGCGGGAGAAGCTGGATGTCCCGCCTATGCTGGACGAGGGCACCCCGGCGGATGTGGTGGCGGACGCAGACGGGATTATTACGGACATCCAGGTTGCCCAGGGCCGCCCCATGTTTGAGGATGGGGCCATTGTGGCTGAGGGGGAGGTACTGATTTCCGGGGAGCTGGACTTAAAAGAGCCGGAGGGGGGCAGTGTGGATTTGGGCAAGCTGATGGTACACGCCCAGGGCACGGTGGAGGCCCGCACCTGGCGCACGCTGGAGGAGGTGTTGCCTGCCACGGTGGAGGTGAAAACCTACACCGGCGTCCAGGAACGGCGGCACAGCCTGGAAATTTTGTGGGGGCAGGTGGATTTTTTTGAAAACAGTAGCATTTCAGAGGGGAACTATGATAAAATAACACAGACCCATAGGCTGACCCTATTTGGCGTAGAGCTGCCCCTGGGCTGGATCACCACCACGCTGCGGGAATACACGCTGGAAACACGGGCGGTGGACCAGGCGCAGGCGGAGGCCGTCCTCCAGGATGCCCTGCTGGCTCGATTGGAGCAGCAGCTGGAGGTGGGCCAGGGAGAAATTCTGCGCACGGACTTTGTCACCACCCGAAAGGGGGACGCCATTGTCGTCACCCTGCTGGCCGAGTGCCAGGAGCAAATCGGCCGGGTGGTGGAGCGGGAGGGCACTACGGGGAAGCAAGAAGCG
>CALXDR010000094.1 GCA_944387115.1 uncultured Oscillospiraceae bacterium | reverse complement strand
ATGACCGAGCTGTGCCAGTACGTGGACGTGTGCATCTCCAACGAGGAGGACGCCAAGGACGTGTTCGGCATCGAGGCCGAGGCCACCGACATCTACGCCGGCGAGATCAACCACGAGGGCTACAAGTCCGTGGCCAAGCAGCTGGCTGACAAGTTCGGCTTTGAAAAGGTGGCCATCACCCTGCGCGAGTCCCACTCCGCCTCCGACAACGGCTGGAGCGCCATGCTCTACGACGCGGCCTCCAACGAGTACTGCTTCTCCAAGAAGTACGAGCTGCGCATCATCGACCGGGTAGGCGGCGGCGACAGCTTCGGCGGCGGCCTGATTTACGCTCTGCTCAACGGCAAGAGCACCCAGGAGGCCGTGGAGTTTGCCGTGGCGGCCTCCGCTCTCAAGCACACCATCGAGGGCGACTACAACATGGTCACCGTGGCCGAGGTGGAGAAGCTGGCCGGCGGCGACGGCTCCGGCCGCATCCAGCGGTAACGCAACAACATCTGACAGATCCAGATACACAGCGAGAGAGGACCGGTCCCCTGCGGCGATCGGTCCTCTTTCCATCAACCGCAATCCGTCCCGTTCAGTGAATGCGGGCGGGAAAATTTTTGAAAGGGGTGTACTTTATGGAGCATTTCAATCCTTTGCTTCGGGAGGCCGGCTCCCCCCAGAAATTCATCACCATCGGCGAGATCATGCTGCGGCTCACACCTCCGGACTACGAAAAGATCCGCATGGCCACCAGCTTCCAGGCCAGCTATGGCGGCAGCGAGGCCAACATCGCCCTGGCTCTGGCCAATCTGGGCATCGACAGCACCTTCTTCAGCGTGGTCCCCAACAACAGTGTGGGCAAGAGCGCTGTGCGCATGCTGCGCAGCAACGACGTCCACTGCACCCCCATGATCCTCTCCACCCCGGAGGAGACCCCCACCCACCGCCTGGGCACCTACTACCTGGAGACCGGCTACGGCATCCGGCCCAGCAAGGTCACCTATGACCGGATGCACAGCGCCTTCGTGGAGTACGACTACAGCCGGGTGGACCTGGACGCCCTGCTGGAGGGCTTCGACTGGCTCCACCTCAGCGGCATCACCCCCGCCCTGGGCCCCGGCTGCGCCAAGCTCACCCTGGACTGCCTGAAGACGGCCAAGGCCCACGGCTTGACGGTCAGCTTTGACGGCAACTTCCGCTCCGCCCTTTGGACCTGGGAGGAGGCCCGGGACTTCTGCACCCAGTGCCTGCCCTATGTGGACGTGCTGCTGGGCATCGAGCCCTATCACCTGTGGCGGGACGAGGCGGACCACAGCAAGGGGGACTGGAAAGACGGGGTCCCTCTCCAGCCCAGCTACGAGCAGCAGGAGGAGATCTTCCAGGCCTTTGTGGACCGCTACCCCAACCTCAAGTGCATCGCCCGCCACGTGCGCTATGCCCACAGCGGCAGCGAGAACAGCCTGAAGGCCTTCATGTGGTACGACGGGCACACCTTTGAGAGCCGCCTGTTCACCTTCACCATCCTGGACCGAGTGGGGGGCGGCGACGCCTTCGCCAGCGGCCTCATCTACGCCATGATGCACCAGTATAAGCCCATGGATATGCTCAACTTTGCCGTGGCCAGCAGCGCCATCAAGCACACCATCCACGGGGACGGCAACATCACCGACGATGCGGAGACTATCCGCAGCCTGATGAACATGAACTACGACATCAAGCGTTGAGTTCCCTCTCCCCTCTGTTCCAGAATCCCGTCGCTTTGGGGCCGCACAGCGGCGCAAAGGTCCTCGCTTCGCTCGCCAGAAGCCTTGCGCCGCAGAGTTCCCGAGGAATTCGATCCCATTCCAGGCGGGCCGCTGCCCCCTCCCGCACCCCGCTCATACTCGGACGGATTGGGCGCAGCGGGGATTTTTCCATAAACCGTGCCGGGGCCTCCAGAATGGAGGCCCCGGTCTTTACCCTCTGGGCAGCGCACAAAAATCCCCGGATCTGATGATCCGGGGATTTTCTGAAAAGCCGGGAGGCAGAAAGGAATGAAAGACTCCCAGGTCTTCTCAGCGTGCGGAGACATACTTATGCAGGGTCTTGCGCACAGCGCCGGGGCCGTCATACAGCTCGGCCACCATGCCCTCGATGCGCTCGCCCAGGCCGGCGGCATACAGATCCACGCCGAACACATCCTGACGGCTGTAAAGCTGCTTCAAGCAGCTCATATCCTGGGCGCCCTCTTTCACCTCCAGAGACGCCACGATGGCCTGCAGCTCCTCCAGCAGGGGGTCGGGAGAGGGCTCGAAGGGCTTCCCAGCGTCGTCCACACCCTTGAGATAGCGGGCGTAGCCGGCCAGCACCAGGGGGATGAGCACCAGGTCGTCCATATTCAGGCCCTTGGCCTGATAGGCCTTGATGGTCTCGCCGAAGCGGATGGGCAGTTTTTGGGAGGTGTCGGTGGCGATGCGCTGGGGGGCGTCAGGCATGAAGGGGTTGGGCAGACGCTTGGTGAGCACAGCGTCAATGAAATCGGCGGGCTTGAGCACGCCGGGGTCCACCACCACAGGCATGGCCTCGATATACCCCATCTTGGTGATAAGGCCGCAGATGTCCTCGTCCTTCATCTCCGCGGAGATGAGGGTGTAGTCCAGCATGCAGCCATAGATGGACATGGCGGTATGCAGGGGGTTGAGGCAGGTGCACACCTTCATCTTCTCCACCTTGTCCACCGTCTCCCGGTCGGCGTAAAGC
>CALXDR010000093.1 GCA_944387115.1 uncultured Oscillospiraceae bacterium | reverse complement strand
GGGCACGGGGGAGACTCGCCTCACCGGTGTGCAGAAGCTGGCCCTCACCCTGTTTGCCCTCACCTTCCTGGTGATGGTGTACGCCGTCATCCCCTTTGACGAGATGGGTGTGCCCCTGCCCACCCTGGGCTGGTGGTTCCCCCAGCTCTCTGCGCTGTTTCTGGGGGCCTCCATCCTGCTGGGACTGCTCTGCCGCCTGGGGGAGGAGTCCATCATCCAGAGCTTTGTAGCCGGGGCGGCGGATTTGCTGGGGGTGGCCTTTATCATCGGCATTTCCCGGGGCATCACGGTGATTATGAACGACGGGCGCATCACCGCAACCATCCTCAGCTGGGGAGAACAGGCCCTGGCCGGGGCGGGGTCGGTGCTCTTTGTGGCCCTGACCTACCTGCTCTTCCTCCCCCTCTCCTTCCTCATTCCCTCCTCGTCGGGACTGGCCACCCTGTCCATGCCCATCATGGCCCCGCTGGCGGACTTTGCCGGGGTGGGACGGGAGCTGGTCATCACGGCCTTCCAGTCCGCCTCCGGGCTGGTCAACCTCATCACGCCCACCAGCGCCGTGGTGATGGGGGCGCTGGCCATCGGGCGGGTGCCCTATCCCCGGTGGCTCCGCTTTGCCTGGAAGCCTGTGGCCCTGGCCTTTGCCGTGAGCCTGCTGGCGCTGGCAGCGGGCGCAGTGTTCTAGGCAACAGTCAGAGGAGGGCTGTAACAAACACACCCCCGGCCCACGTCCTATCCGTGGGGCGGGGGTGTGCTGCAGCCGATTCAATCCGTCCGTTCCATCAAGGGGTTGCGGGCCATTGCCCTGCCCCATCCGCCTGTCTTTCCAGCCCCTCCAGCTCTGCCAGCCACAGCGCCGCCGTGGCATCCGAGGGCATCCGCCAGTCCCCCCGGGGGGAGAGGGTCAGGGTGCCCACCTTCGGCCCATCGGGGAGGCAGGAGCGCTTAAACTGCTGGGCAAAGAACCTGCGGTAAAAGCTGCCCAGCCAGTGGAGCAGGGTGCCCGGGTCATACCGTCCCTCCATGGCGTACACCGCCAGACGGTACACCTTGCGGGGGGAGAATCCCCAGCGAATGGCATAGTACAAAAAGAAGTCATGGAGCTCATAGGGGCCCACCAGCTCCTCCGTGCGCTGGGCAATCTCCCCGTCTTTCGGGGGGAGCAGCTCAGGGGACACGGGGGTATCCAGAATGTCCTGCAGCACCTGGCCCAGAGCGCCCCCTCTGTCCTGGGCCACAAAGGCCACCAGATGGCGCACCAAGGTCTTGGGAATGGAGGCATTCACCCCATACATACTCATGTGGTCGCCGTTGTAGGTGGCCCAGCCCAGGGCCAGCTCGGACAAATCCCCCGTGCCGATGACCAGCCCGCCCAGCTGGTTTGCCAGGTCCATGAGCACCTGGGTGCGCTCTCTGGCCTGTCCATTCTCAAAGGTCACGGAGTGGTCGTCCAGGTCCTGCCCAATGTCGGCAAAGTGACAGCGCACTGCCTGGCTGATGTCCACCTCCCGGAAGGAAGCGCCCAGCTCCCCCGCCAGCACCTCTGCGTTGGAACGGGTGCGGCGGGTGGTGCCAAAGCAGGGCATGGTCACCGCCACAATATCCCGCCGGTCCCGGCCCAGCAGGTCAAAGGCCCGGGCGGTGATGAGGATTGCCAAGGTGGAATCCAACCCGCCGGACAGGCCAACCACCGCCACTTTGGCCCTTGTGTGCTCCAGGCGCTGGCGCAGACCCTGGGCGGCAATGTGCAAAATCTCCTCCCACCGCTCCGCCTGGCTGTGTGCTCCCTGGGGCACAAAGGGCGTGGGGGAGATGGTGCGGGTGAGGCGCACCTGACAGGGTGTGAGGGAGAAGGGGGTGGATACCCCCTTGTGGGAGGCGGCGGCAGGAAAGGTGGTCATCCGCCGCCGCTCGAAGTTGATCCGCCCCACATCCACCTCGCTCACCGTCAGGCCGGTGGCAAAGCGGCGCTGGGCCAGCAGCGTGCCGTTCTCCGCAATCAGATTATGCCCGGTAAAGACCAGGTCGGTGGAGGACTCCCCCTCCCCGGCGTCGGCGTAGACATATCCGCACACCAGCCGTCCCGACTGGCCCACCACCAGGTCCCGGCGGTATCCGGCCTTTCCCGCCACCTCGTCCGAGGCGGACAGGTTGAGGATGAGGTTCGCCCCCATCTCCGCCAGCCCGGCGGAGGGAGGCGTCACCGCCCACAAATCCTCGCACAGCTCCACCCCCACCACCAGGCCGGGCACCCCCTGGGCGCAGGTGAACACCTGACGGGCAGTGAAGGGAGCCTCCTGCCCTGCCAGCACACACACACTGCCCGCCTGCACAGTGTCGCCGGAGGTAAACCAGCGCCCTTCGTAAAACTCCCCATAGCTGGGAATGTGGCCCTTGGGCACCGCCCCCAGCACCCGCCCCTTCTGAATGACCACTGCGCAGTTGTAGGTCTTGCCTGCGTACACCACCGGCATACCCAGGGCGGTGAGCACCTCCAGATGCGCCGTGTGAGCCAGTACATAGGCCAGCGCCTGCTCCGCCCCCGCCAGCAGGGTGTCTTGCAGAAATAGATCTCCGCAGGTGTATCCCGTCAGGCACAGCTCAGGCAGACACAGCACCTGTACCCCCTCCCGGGCGGCCTGTTCCATCAGCTCCACCGCCTGCCGGGCGTTGTGCCCGCAATCTGCCACCCGAATTTTGGGTGTTCCGGCCGCCACCTTCACAAAGCCGTCTATCATTGTGCATAACCTCCTTGTTGTTCCCGCAACAATCTCAATCGCCCCTGCCGCCATGCCCTGCCTTTGTGCTGGGGTGGCGGAGC
>CALXDR010000092.1 GCA_944387115.1 uncultured Oscillospiraceae bacterium | reverse complement strand
CCGATGGCCACGCACTCGTCGGGGTTGATGCCCTTGAAGCCCTCCTTGCCGGTGAGCTTCTTGACCATCTCCTGAACGGCGGGGATACGGCTGGAGCCGCCCACCATCAGCACCTTGGCGATGTCGCTGCCGGACAGGCCCGCATCTCCCATGGCCTGGCGCACGGGGCCGGCAGTGGCCTCCACCAGGTGGGCGGTGAGCTGGTCAAACTTGGCCCGGGTGAGGGTGAGCTCCAGATGCTTGGGGCCGGTGGCATCCGCAGTGATATAGGGCAGGTTGATGGAGGTGGAGGTGACGCCGGACAGCTCAATCTTGGCCTTCTCAGCGGCCTCCTTCAGGCGCTGCATGGCAACCTTGTCGCCGGTGAGGTCAATGCCCTCGGCCTGCTTGAACTCGGCAGCCATCCAGTCCATCACGCACTTGTCAAAGTCGTCGCCGCCCAGGCGGTTGTTACCGGCGGTGGCCAGCACCTCGATGACCCCGTCGCCAACCTCCAGCACGGACACGTCGAAGGTGCCGCCGCCCAGGTCGTACACCATAATCTTCTGGTCAGACTCCTTGTCCACACCGTAGGCCAGCGCAGCGGCGGTGGGCTCGTTGATGATACGCTTGACCTCCAGGCCGGCAATCTTGCCGGCGTCCTTGGTGGCCTGGCGCTGGGCGTCGGTGAAGTAGGCGGGCACGGTGATGACGGCCTCGCTGACGCTCTGGCCCAGGTAAGCCTCGGCGTCCGCCTTCAGCTTCTGGAGCACCATGGCGCTGATTTCCTGGGGGGTATAGCCCTTGCCGTCCACATTCACCTTGTAGTCGCTGCCCATCTCACGCTTGATGGAGGCGATGGTGCGGTCGGGGTTGGTGATGGCCTGGCGCTTGGCCACCTGGCCCACCATGCGCTCGCCGTCCTTGGAGAAGGCCACCACAGAGGGGGTGGTGCGGTTGCCCTCAGCGTTGGGGATAACGACGGCCTCGCCGCCCTCCATCACCGCCACGCAGGAGTTGGTAGTACCCAAATCAATGCCGATAATCTTAGCCATAACTTCGTTCCTCCTAAATCTATAAACAGTGTATGTTTTACTTCAAAACGGGGTGATACCCCAGGAAACCGTGTGCGCTAGTTGGCAACCTTCACCATGGAGAAGCGGATGACCTTCTCGCCGCACATGAAGCCCTGCTGGAAGACCTCCACGATGGTGTTCTCCCCTGCCGTCTCGTCCTCCACGTGCATCACGGCGTTGTGCCGGTTGGGGTCAAAGCACTCGCCCAAAGCGGGGATGACCTCCACCCCCAGATGACCCAGCACATCCTGAAGCCCCTTCATGGTCATCTCCACGCCCTTGGCATAGGCCTCGTCGGTGGTGCTCTGCTTCAAAGCCCGCTCCAGGTTGTCGTATACCGGGAGGAAGGCGGCCACAGTCTGGGCCTTGGCCTCCGTCCAGGCACTCTCCTTCTCCTTGGCGGTGCGCTTGCGGTAGTTGTCATACTCAGCGGCCAAGCGGAGGTACTGCTCCTCAGCGGCGGCCAGCTTGGCAGCGCTCTCGTCACAGGCGGTCTGCTCGGTCTGCTCACCTTCGGCCTGGGCCTGCTCCTGCGCAGGCTGCTCCGGGGCAGCGGCGCCCTGTTCCTGCTCCAGCTGAGGGTCTTGGTTCTGCTTTTCCATGGATTATGAATCCTCCTTTTCTTCCGGGATGCCAGGGGGCAGTTCCGGCTGACCAAACAGCTTGGACAGCCCGTCGGCCACATAGGACAGCTTGGCGGCCACCTTGGCGTAGTCCATGCGGGTGGGCCCCACCACACCGATGACGCCCTTCAGGCCGTCGCCAATGTCGTAGCTGGCCAGCACCACGCTGGTATCCTTCAGCTCGTCGGCCACATTTTCCGGGCCTATGAGAATTTTCGTACTGTCATCCCCCAGGGCGGGCAGGGAGAGGGAGCGGGCCAGCGACTCCTCTTGAGACAGGTAGCTCATCAGCCGCTGGGCTTTCCCCACGTCCTGATACTCGGGGTGATCCAGCAGATGGCTGGTTCCGGCGGTGTACACCGCACTGTGCTCCAAATCCTCCAGCACCTCCATGGCAAAGGATACCACCAGGGAAATCAGCCCGTAGGCGTTGCCTGCGGCGTGCTCGGCCACCCGCATCAGCTGGGGGGTCAGCTCGTCCAGCGTCTTGCCAGAAAAGGAGCTGTTGAGCAGGGTGGTGAGCAGCTGAATCTGGGGCTGGGATAAATCCAGGGGGAGCGGCAGACGGATGAGCTTATTTTTCACCACGCTGTTGTCCGTCATCACCACGGCAATGAAGGAACTGCCGTCCACCAAAATCAAATCAAACCGCCGGATGGTAATGCGCCGGGCGTTGCCGGTGACGGCAAAGGCCGGATAGTTGGTCAGCTGAGACACCATGCGCCCGGCCTGGTCAATCACCTTGTCCAGCTCCTGCATCTTCAGGTGCATAGCCTGGTTGATCTGCCGGGTCTCCTCCAGACTGAGGCGCTGTTCCTCCATCAGCTCGTTGACGTACAGCCGGTAGCCTTTGGGAGAGGGAACACGCCCGGCAGAGGTGTGGGGCTGTTCCAGATAGCCCTGCTCGGTGAGATCTGCCAGTTCGTTGCGAATGGTGGCGGAGGATACGTTCATGTCAGCCTGCTCCTGCACAGTCTTGGAGCCAACCGGCTCGGCTGTGCGCACATAGCTTTCAATCACCGCCCGCAGAATCTTCTTTTTTCGCTCGGTGAGTTCCACGGCGCTTCCTCCTTTTTGCTTTAGCACTCATTCTCCTCGAGTGCTAAACATACTGTACCACCCCTCCCCTCCCTTGTCAATAGTCCAGTTTGTAAATTAAGTGTGAAGAACCGAAGCGCCGAGCCGTCGTGAGCAGGCTGGATGGACCGAAGTGAGGGATAGGCATAAGGCGAGCGCAGCCCGCCATGCCTGTCC
>CALXDR010000091.1 GCA_944387115.1 uncultured Oscillospiraceae bacterium | reverse complement strand
AACATCGTGGCCATTGACTACGACCCCGGCGCCACGAAAATCAACCAGGAGAACCGCATCAAGCTGATGCTGGCCAATGCCAAGGCCCTGGCCAAGGAAGAGGCCAAGGCGGAGGCCCAGCGGGAGCTGGCCCATGTCTGATACCCTGCGCTTTGTGGACGCCTGCACCCGGGAGCATTTTGCCGCCATGTCCCGCATCCACGCCCTGGGGTGGCACGCCGCCTATGTGGGCCATGTCCCCGCCGACTATCTGGAGCGGGAGATTACCGACCAGCGTTGGGTCAGCCAGTTTGCCGAGGATTACCGCACCGGGCGGTGCCGTGGTCTGCTCCTCTACCGGGGGGACACCCCGGTGGGGTGCATCAACTACGGCCCCGCCCGCACAGAGAACCTCAACGCCGGCTCCCCCTGTACCTTTGATAACCGGGACTACCAGGGCTGGGGCGAGCTGATTTCCTTCTACGTACACCCCCAGGAGTGCGGCAAGGGCTACGGCGCACTGCTCATCGAGGAGGCGGTGTCCCGGCTGAAGGCCCAGGGCTTTTCCAACGTCTTTGTGCTGGTCCTGCGGGAGAATGAGGGTGCCCGCAGGTTTTACGCCCGCCACGGCTTTGCCTGGGACGGCACCCACCAGGACATCCCCTTCCCCCCCGATGCCATCTGCGTGGATTTGCGCTATACCCGCTCGTTGCCCTAATTCCCCCGGCTACTCCCCCCGGGGCAGTAACCCCTCCCCGTCTGTCAAAAAACGCCCCCGCAGAAACGCCTGGAACCATTGGCCGCCTTTAAGCGGCCGCAGCGGGGCTGTATATCGTAAGCGCCGGGGAGATACCCCCCGGCAGCTGCACCGCTATGCAAACGCAGTGCGCCATTTCCCCGGAAATCCGGCGCTGCGTTTGATGCCCCCCACGCAAAGCCCCCTGTTTTTTGACACGCAGGCGTTGCTCCCCCCCGAAATCAACGGGAGAGCAGCGCCTGTTTTTCCTTTCTGTCACCCTTGCTGTGACACAGCGGAGCACTCCGCCACCCTCTGCGCCGTGCCCATCACCATCACGAAAGAGGGGGAGCGCCTGACGGTGTCCTGCGGGAGCATTTCTGACCAGCTGGTACAATAACCCCCATCCGCCACCCATTCCACCTCCTCCCCTCTCCGCCAAAAATCTCCCCCTTGACTTTCTCCTATAACTATGGTAGGATAACACTACCCCCCAGGGGGGTGTTAGGAGGTTGAACCACTTATGATGGCTGATGAAAAGACCGTCCTCCGGCTGCTCAAAATCGCCCGGGGACAGCTGGATGGCATCATCAAAATGGTGGAGGAGGACCGCTACTGCATGGACATTTCCCAGCAGATTCTGGCGGCAGACGCCCTCCTCCGCCGGGTAAACAAAGAAGTTCTCACCGCCCACCTGAAGCACTGCGTGGAGCACGCCCACAGCGACCAGGAGCGTGCCCAGAAAATCGACGAGCTGGTGCAGGTCCTGGGCAAGCTGCTGTGAGGAGGTGGCTCTATGCGTCAACAGTTCACTGTAACAGGGATGACGTGCAGTGCCTGCTCGGCCCATGTGGAGCGGGCCGTGGGCAAGCTGCCCGGCGTCACCCAGGTGCAGGTCAACCTGCTGGGCGGCTCTATGGTTGTGGATTGGGATGGCCCCCTCACCTCCCAGGAGGTGATAGCCGCCGTAGAGCGGGCGGGCTATTCCGCCGCCCTCCCCGCCCCATCCGGGGCCCCTGCCCAGGCCGCCCGCCCTGTCCATGATATGGAGCAGGAGCAAAAGGGGCTGCGCACCCGTCTGACCGCCTCTCTGGTCTTTCTCCTGCCCCTGTTCTACCTGTCCATGGGGCACATGATGGGCTGGCCTATCCCCCCAGCTCTCCTGGGCACGGAAAACGCCATGACCTATGCCCTCACCCTCTTCCTGCTCACCCTGCCCACCCTGGTCATCAACCAGCGGTACTTCAGGGTGGGCTTCCGCTCCCTGCTGCGGGGTGCGCCCAATATGGACTCCCTCATCGCCGTAGGCTGTACCGCCGCTGTGGTGTACGGCGTGGCGGCACTGTACGCCATCGGCTACGGCCTGGGACATGGGCAGCCCCAGCTGGCGGCCCATTACAGCCATGACCTGTACTTCGAGTCTGCCGCCATGATCGTCACCCTCATCACCCTGGGCAAATACCTGGAGACCCGCTCCAAGGGGAAAACCGGCCAGGCCATTGCCCGGCTGATGGACCTCTCCCCCAAGACCGCCACCGTCCTCCGGGAGGGCGTGGAGGTGGAAGTACCCGTGGAGCAGGTGCAGGTGGGTGATCTGGTGCTGGTGCGCCCCGGCGTCTCCATCCCCGTGGACGGCGTGGTGGTGGACGGCGTCTCTTCAGTGGACCAGTCCGCCCTCACCGGGGAGTCCATCCCCGTGGACAAGGGGGTGGGTGATGGGGTGATTTCCGCCTCCATCAACCGCTCCGGGGCGCTCACCCTCCGGGCCACCAGAGTGGGGCAGGACACCACCCTGGCCCAGATGATTCGCCTGGTGGACGAGGCGGCCTCCTCCAAGGCCCCCATTGCCAGGCTGGCAGACCGGGTGGCCGGCGTATTTGTGCCCATCGTCATGGCCATTGCCCTGGTGACCGCCCTGGTGTGGCTGCTCACGGGGCACCCGGTGGAGCAGGCCCTCACCTCCGCCATTGCGGTGCTGGTCATCTCCTGCCCCTGCGCCCTGGGTCTTGCCACCCCTGTGGCCATTATGGTGGGCACGGGAAAGGGCGCAGAGTACGGCATTCTCATCAAATCCGCCCAGGGTCTGGAGCGCCTGCGTGGTGTGACCACAGTGGTGCTGGACAAGACGGGCACCGTCACCCAGGGCCGCCCCCAGGTCACCGATGTCATCCCCCTCAACGGCACTCCCCCGGAGATGCTGCTCCAGCGTGCCGCCAGCCTGGAGCAGCCCTCAGAGCACCCCCTGTCCACCGCCATTGTGGCCCAAGCCAAGGCGCAGCAGCTGGCCCTGTCCCCCGTAGAGGGGTTTGAGGCCCTCCACGGCAGGGGCGTGTGCGGGTATATCCAGGGCAGCAGGCTGCTGGCGGGCAACGCCGCCCTGCTCACCGAGGCGGGCATCTCCCTGGCCTCCTGCCAGGGA
>CALXDR010000090.1 GCA_944387115.1 uncultured Oscillospiraceae bacterium | reverse complement strand
CCCAGGCCCGAACCTATTCCCAGGCCCGAACCTATTCCCAGGCCCGAACCTATGCCCAGGCCCGAACCTATGCCCAGACCCGAGCCTTTGCCCAGGCCCGAGCCTTTGCCCCTGACCACAGCTCGGGAAGACAATTCTCCCACGGCAGCGCTGAGAACACAAATTCTCTCCGCTCTGGAGGGGTGGCAGCTGTGCCGCCACCTGGCCCGCCGGGCCAAGGGCGCCACCCAACGCTCCCTGACCCATCTTGCCACCGCCTGCCACCAGGACGCCCGCAGCCTGGCTGCGGCCTACTTCCTCCTCACCGGGGTGCGCTACTGGCCTGTGGATGCCCTCACCTCCTCCGGCACCCCCTCCCTGTGGAGCGGTCTGCGCCGCCAGCACCAGCGTGAGGAGGACGGGGAACGGGTGTACCGCCGGGAGCTGGCTCACACCCAAAACCCCACCCTGTTGGAGCTGTACCCTCAGATGATTCAGGGCTGTCAGACCCGTTGCCGTCAGCTGCGCATTCTGCTGGAGCACAGCGGTATGTAAGTGCAAAAACGCCCCCGTTTCCACCCATATAACAGGTGGCAACGGGGGCGTTGCCCTTCTAATTATGTGTTTCCCGGACAGGCAATGCGTATCGCCTGGGGCAGGTTCTCAATCTCCGCTTCCTGCCACTCCCCGCCAAACTCTCCGTCCACGGTCCAGGACACAGGCTGGTCACACCGGAAGGTGATGCGGCTGGCAGAAAAGCGGATGACCGCATCCTCCTGGCTCACCTCCTGTCCAGAGAGGGTGGCCAAAATAGACTGCCAGTCCTTGGGGCTGCGGGGCGGGCGCACCAGGGTCACCTCAAACAGCCCGTCATCCAGCTTCACCGAGTCGGCGGGCATACAGTTCACCCCGCCCACAGACCGGGTGTTGCTCACCATGCCAAACACGAAATCCTCTTCCAACTGCCGCCCATCGTCCGTGTGGATGGTCATGTGGTAGGTGGGTACATTCATCAGCCGCCCCGCCCCTTCCAGAACATAGGCCAGGTGTCCCAGGCTGTTCTTTGCATTTTGAGGGGTGGAATAGGCCACATCGGTAAACAATCCAAAGGCGCATACATAGACAAACGGAGTCTGATTTGCCAGCCCCACGTCCACCGCCCGGGGCTGGCCAATGCAGGCGGTGCGGGCCATCTGCCCCACCGACCGGGGCAGGCCCAGGGTGCGTGCAAAATCGTTGGTGGACCCGGCAGGAATGTAGCCCACCACCGGCCTTTGCTGGCAGGGCAGTCCAATCAAGCCGGACACCACTTCATTGAGGGTTCCATCCCCGCCGCAGCACACAACCCGTGCAAAGGATCCCCCCTCATCCCGGGCCACCCGCTCTGCCTCCCCGCCCTCCTGGGTGGGATGCACCGTGGGCTCATAGCCCTGTGCGGCAAACTCCTCCAGCACACCGGAAAGCATATTGCGGATGCGCTGTCTGCCCGCCTTTGGGTTATAGATAAATAGCAGCTGCTTTGACAAGCCAATCTCCCCTGTCCTTGGTACACACAAGGCACAGCCGGTGCCTTTGGTCCTCTCGTGTATGCCGGGGCAAAACGCCCCTGTGGGGTTATTATACCCACATTCGGATGCAAGTCCATGAACAAAGTGTAAAACTCTTCCTAGGATTTCGCCCCTTTGTCACCCCTCCTTCATCAAATCCGCCACGGTGCGGGCATACAGGCGGGCGGCGGTGATGGCCTCTTGCAGGGTGTTCCCGTGGGTGCCCACCTCGACGAGAATCTCCCCCGTGGACTGGTGCTGATTGAACCGGGAGGTGCGCAGCACCACCGGCCGGGCCAGGGTGGCCCACTTCTCCACCAGGGCCTGCTGAATGCGCACTGCCAGCCCCAGGTTGATTCTCCAATTGGGGTGCTCCTGCCCAATGGCATCACTGCCCATAACCATCATCACCTGGGCGCAGTTGTCCACCGTCCCCGTCACGGTTTTGTAGAGGGTGCCATCGCTGGCGGCCAGGGCATCCCGGTGGACGTCCAGCACCAGCTGAATGGAGGGGTACTGCTCCAGCCACTGGGCCACCCCCTGTGAGGAGCGGGTGTAGGCGTCGTTATAGCTGGGGTAGTCGTATAGGGTGGTGTCATGGATGACCTCCAGCCCCGCCGCCTCAAACACCTTGGTCATCTCCGCCCCGATGCGCACCATATTCTGCTCGGTGTTCAACGTGCGGTAGCTGTCGCTCTCCTCATATAGGTCCGTGCCATCCATGGTGTACGCCTCGGTGGCATGGGAGTGAAAGATGAGAATCTGCGGCCCCTCCTTCTGGGCGGAGAGGGTGGGCGCGTTGGCCAGCAGGGTGGGAATATCCAGGGCATAGTCGGTGTGATTGTAAATCGTGACACCCTCCTGGGTGATGTATTTCGAGGAGGTGCCCGCCACCATGGTCTTGGGGATAATCCCCTCAGGGGCGGTGGTGGAGGGCGCCGGCGTGTCGCTGGGCGCCGGTTCCTCTGTGGGCGCAACCTCCTGGGAGGGCAGGGACTGCGGCGTCTCTGTCTCCTCTGGCGGCGCACTGCCCACTGCCTGTCCCTCCAGCAGAGGGGACTGCCCCACCATCAGCCGTTCCCACAGGCCAAGGCCATCCCCATCCCCGGGCATCGGCAGTTCTACCGCCAGCAGGGCGGCGGCCAAATCCCGCTCCCCCACCCAGTTTGCCAGGGCCGCCCTCGGGTCTCCCGTCAGCCAGAGCAGCCACAGGCCCACCACGCCGAAAAACAGGGCAATCCCCTGGCGCAGTCCCCGGCGAATGCCCGTCCCTCTTGTCCGTGTCTTTTGCATAAGCGCTTCACCTCACGCCTATCCTATGTCCCGCTGTCCCCTGTTAGAACAGCCCGCAAAAAGACACCAGTTCCCCAAGCATACGCCCCATTCCCTCCCCATTTGGAAAGCGGCTTCTGTTTCGCACCCGCAAGCGCACCCCCGGAGGCGGTGTGCCCTCCGGGGGTGTTCGGGTGCAGTCCGACCGGGCTGTTTCGGGGAAATGGGGTGACAATTCCGACAGGAATCGAACCCTATTTCCCCTGCATCCCCCTCAAAAAAGTCCTTGGACTTTTTTGAAGCGCTCGGCACTTCTCCATTGTCACGCCTCGCCTGTTCGCTACGGCTGGCTTCCCTCCGATTCGGGACAGGCATGGCGGGCTGCGCCCGCCTCATGCCTATCCCTCACTTCGGTCCATCCAGCCTGCTCACGACGGCTCGGACGCTTCTCCGCTGTCATGCCTCGCTCCCCTCCGTTTACGCTCGGCTTCGCTCCAGTCCATCCGAGGGGCAGCGGGGTTCGGACACTTCGTGTCTCACAGAGTTTCGCCGCCCGCAGGCGGCGAAATAAAGTCCAAGGCCCGTGTTTTCCGGGGACATGCGCCTCGGAAAACACTCTCCTCAGGGGAAATGGGGTGACAATTCCGACAGGAATCGA
>CALXDR010000089.1 GCA_944387115.1 uncultured Oscillospiraceae bacterium | reverse complement strand
TCCATCCAGCCTGCTCACGACGGCTCGGACGCTTCTTCATTGTCACGCCTCGCCTGTTCGCAACGGCTGGCTTCCCTACGATTCGGGACACAAACAGGCCGCCTATGCCGTCCTTGGTTTGTATCCCTCACTTCGGTCCATCCAGCCTGCTCACGACGGCTCGGACGCTCAACTTCCAACCACCACCCGAATCAGCACCACCGCAAAGAGCACCTGGCAGGCGCCTACGCTCACCCCGTAGACCAGGGCTTTGGGGCCTTCTGCCGCCAGGTCACGGAACTTCACCCGCATCCCGATTGCAGCCAGGGCGATGACTTCAAACTGCTGGCTCACCGCCTTGGCCACCCTGCTCACCCCCTCGGGAATCACGCCCACGCTGTGGAGCACCGCCATGAGGAAGAACCCCACGATGAAGTAGGGAATGCCCGCCTGCACCTTCCGTTCCCCGCCATCTCCCCGGGGCGTGCCGGGCGCAAACAGGGGCTGCCCCTCCTCCACATTCATACGGGAGAAGGCCAGCGCCACCAGGACGATAAACACAATGCGGATGATTTTGAAGAGGGTGGCCGTTTCCACCACTGCCCCGCCTACCAGCTGGGCAGAGGCAATGACCTGTCCGATGGACTGAAGGGTGCCCCCAATCATGGCGGCGGTGTGCAGCACCTCATGCTGATAGAGCACCCCGGTGAGAATGGGCAGCGTGACCATAAGCAGGGTGCCGGTGACGTTGACAATGGTGATGGAAATGCCCTTGTCCTTGGAGTCCGCCCCCACCACCGGGGACACGGTGGCGATGGCGGAGGAGCCGCACACCGCATTGCCCGCCCCCATGAGCAGCCGGAACTTCTTCCCAAAGCCCAGGGCCTTGCCTATCCAGTAGGCCACCGTCACCGTCAGCGTCATCTGACAGGCGATGAACACCAGCCCCTGCCAGCCCAGAGCCAGAATGTCCCGCAGCATCAGGGTGGCGCCGGTGAGGATGATGGAGTATTCCAGCAAATTGCGCTCGGAAAACTTGGTGCCCGCATCATAGCTGGGCCGGTTGCAGATGGTGTTGCCGCACACAATCCCAATGGCAATGGCAAACAGCGCCGCCCCAATGCTGGGCAGCAGCTTGGCAATGCCCTGCGCCGCCAGTGCGATGACCAGGCACACCAAAAAGCCCGGCCCGTATTGTTTGAACACTTGTTTCATGGTTTCTCTCCCTTGTTTTTCTCTGTCCCACGCCCCGGAGCACTCCCCAAGACGCAGCTGCCCCTTGATTATACGCCCCACCTATTATAAAATCAAATTAGTTTTTCTGAGGTTTCTATAAGCAACACTAATATTTTGGAGGGCAGATTGATGTTAGATTCCAAGCTATACACCTTTTTACAGCTGGTCAGCAGCGGGAACACCACCCAGTGCGCCAAGGCCCTGCACATCACCCAACCGGCGGTGAGCCAGCACATCAAGGCTTTGGAGCAGCAATATCAGGTGCAGCTGTTCCGGCGGGAGGGGCGGCGGCTGGTGCTCACCGAGGAGGGGCGGCGATTTGAGGGGCTGTGCCGCCGTCTTTGCACCCTGGACGCCCAGATTACCCGGGAAATGCACCAGGCAGGGCGCACCACCCTCCGCTTTGGAGCCACCCTTTCCATCGCAGACGGCCTGATGCCCGCCCTCCTCCCCCGTCTTATGGAGCGCTTTGACCACGTGGCCTTTCACATGACCCAGCGCAATACCGCCGCCTTACTGCGCCAGCTGGAGGAGGGCACGCTGGACTTTGCGCTGCTGGAGGGCAACTTCGACCACCGCAGCTACCACTATCTCCCCTTCTACACCAGCCCCTTTGTGGCCCTGAGCGCCCCGGACAGTCCCTATGCCCACAGCCGCACCCTGGCCGACACCCTCACCGCACCCCTGATTCTCCGTGAGCCGGGCAGCGGCACCCGGGACATTCTGGAGGGGGAGTGCAAGGCCCACAACCTCACCCCGGCGGACTTTGCCGCCACCGTGGAAATCGCCCACCTGCCCACCCTGCTGGGGCTGGTGGCGGCAGGCAAGGGGGTGACCTTCGCCTATCAGGCCGCCGCCCAGCCCTGGATTGACCGGGGCGCCCTCACCGTGCTCCCTCTGACAGACTTTCAGCTGGAGCGTGCCTTCCACATCGTATCCCTGCCCGGCAACCCCCGCCGGGCGCTGCTGGGGGAGATTGCCCAATTCCTGGTGGCCCACTACCGCACCCCCTGCCCCCCGAAAGCCGCCGACACATAATATAAGGTATCCACACGCCGCTGTACCGGCAGAAAACACCCCCGCCCGTGCCCTCTGCACGGCAAAAGGGACAGAACGGAGGAAATTCCCCTCCGTCCTGTCCCTTTTTGCGCCCATCCCCCGTCCCCGGCGCAGGGCGGGCAGCTTGCCGGATTGGGGGCTGCGCCCCTTCCATCGGGATGTGCGCCCCCTCTGGGTAGGGCGGAAGGCCCCGCCCTACTGCTCCAGCGCAATGACCCGCACATCCCGCCCCATTTTATAGGCGTAGTCCATGGTGTACCGTGTGCCACCGCCGGCACGCCCGTCGTACACGGCGAGCACACGCTGCGCACACTCCACCATGAAGCGGTTGCGCTGCATATAGCAGGCTGGCTGATAGTGCTGGCACATCACCTTCACACAGCTGCACGCCTGTAGCAGCTCCTGTACCTGCGGGTTTTTGGTGTTCATCCGCCCCGCATAGGGGATGGCCGCCTCCAGGCGCAGTTGGGGGTGGGACGCCTGCTCCTGCACCACAATGGCGGCAAACATCAAATCCACCCCCGGCGCAAAGCCGGAGATGAACCGGGTGTACCCCTCCGCAATTGCCGCACGCACCTCCCGCCGCAGCGCCTGCTCCACACGCTCCACCTGATGCCGGGGAATGTCCCGGTGCCCAGTCACACAGCAGCCCTTCTCCGCCACAACCATCCGCTCCTCTCGCATTGTAAATCCTTCTCCTTTGAAAATAGCGGATTTTATCCCGCATGTCAAGGAAAACAGATGGTTTTATATCGTATACCGGGTGCGAATACGAGATAAAATAATGCGACAAGGAAGGAGTGTTCTCGTGTACGAGGAATTTACGCAAAACCGCATTGCACAGCTACGCATCCAGAAGAATGTTTCCGCCCGTGAGATGTCCCTGGCATTGGGTCAAAACAACAGCTATATCAACCAGATTGAGAATCAGAAGGCCCTGCCGTCCCTGACAGGCCTGTTCTATATCTGCGAGTACTTCGGCATTACACCCCAGCAGTTTTTCGACGACAGCAACCCCTGCCCTGCCCAGTTGGCGCAGCTGGTGGCGGACATAAAGCGGCTGGACCCCGACTCTCTGGGGCACATCGCAGCCATCGTCAAGGCGCTGGCGGAGAAACAGTGACATCCCCCTCTAAAACAACAGGGACAGGATGGAGCCCAGCTTGCTCCTTCCTGTCCCTGTTTTGCGCCCATGGGGGTGCAGGATTGCGCCGCCCCCAGGCGGAGAAAGAAAATCAAATCCCGTGTTTTCCGGGGACATGCGCCTGAAGAAAACACTCTGCTCAGGGGAAATGGGGCGACAATTCCGAAGGAATCGAACCCTGTTTCCCCTGCAACTCCTCACAAAAGTCCTTGGACTTTTGTGACATGGCTCGGACGCTTCTATGATGTCATGCTACGCCTGTTCGCAACGGCTGGCTTCACTCCGATTCGGAACAAAACCGGGTGGCTCCGCCACCCTGGGTTTTATTCCTCACTTCGCTCCATCCAGCCTGCTCACGACGGCTTCGCACTTCTTCATTGTCATGCTACGCCTGCTCACGACGCTCGGCTCCCCTCCGCTTACGCCCGGCTTCCCTCCGACCCAGGGCAAACCCGGTCGGGCTGCGCTCGCCCT
>CALXDR010000088.1 GCA_944387115.1 uncultured Oscillospiraceae bacterium | reverse complement strand
TGGCACGCCTGAAGGGACTCGAACCCCTGACCCACTGCTTAGAAGGCAGTTGCTCTATCCACCTGAGCTACAGGCGCTTATGGAGCGGGTGATGGGAATCGAACCCACGCGACCAGCTTGGAAGGCTGGGATTCTACCATTGAACTACACCCGCATATCTGGGTGCTCCGCAGATGTCAGCTTAGAAAGAATAGCATACCAAGCGGCATTTGTCAACACCTTTTGTTCAAAAAGTTTTCTGGCAAAAAAATACTTGGATAAAGCGGGGGAAAGTGGGGTCATAAAGGTGGGGCAAGTGTCAAATGCTATGGGGGACACAGATTGCAGATAGAAGCTTTGAGAGGAGACGGGGCATGGAATTGCTGTGGATATTTCTGATATATAGTTTCTTCGGATTTCTCCTGGAAATACTCTTCGCCCGGGCAGTGGGACACCCGAAACGGGACCGAAAGTGTCTCATTTTGCTGCCCCTCTGCCCGGTCTATGGGGTGGGGGCGATGCTCATCCGGTTTTTCACCAGCGGCCTGCGCCATCCTGTGTGGGTCATGGCGGTGGGATTTGTGGCCGCCACGGCGGCGGAGCTTGTGGTGGGGGCCGTCTACCGCTGGGGGCTGGGGGTAGAATTCTGGAACTACCGGGATATGCCCCACAACATTGCCGGGCTGGTGTGCCTGCGCTTTTCCCTGTGCTGGTGTGTGCTCTCCCTGGTGCTGGTGTACGGGGTAGATCCCTGGGTGAGCGCCTGGGCGAGGGCGGTGCCCCGGTGGCTGGATGGGCCGGCCTTCACACTGCTGGCGGCGGATTTGGTGGTTTCCGCTGTGGCGCTGCGGCGGACGGGGAGCACGGAGGTGCTGCGCTGGTACCGCAGCGGGCAGGAAGGGTAGAGCGCTGCGCTGCAATTGGGAAGCTGTGGGGTGTGCGCAGGTTAAAAATGGAACATTCATCCCGCCAACCTGTTGGGAGGCAATGGGTTGGCGGGTTTTTTGGCCGGGATTGGGGGCGCTTTACAAACTGTTTACAAGACTGTGAGGGCGTACTTTACATTCATCCTGTACACTCTGAATTGTCCCCCGGAGCGGGGGATGTGCTTGCAGAGCAATCGTTGTGTGTATGTAACGCATCTAGGAATGGAGAATGATGAACATGAAGAAGTTTCTTGCTATGACTATGGCACTGGCCCTGGGGCTGAGCCTTGCCGCCTGCGGCTCCGGTGAGGGAGGGTCCGTGGTGGCGCTGGGTTCCACCTCAATGGAAAAGGTGATGAACACCCTGGCCGAGCAGTATATGACGGACCACGCAGGGGTGACCATCAGCGTGGAGGGCGGCGGCTCCGGCGCAGGGGTGGAGGCTGCCAGCAACGGCACTGCCGACATCGGCCTGGCCTCCCGCGCCCTTAAGGACGAGGAGAAGAGCGGGGGCCTGACCGAGACAATCCTGGCCCTGGACGGCATTGCGGTCATTGTCAACGGGGACAACACCGTGGCGGACCTGAGCGTGGAGGAAATCTCCAAGATTTTCACCGGTGAAATCACCAACTGGTCTGAGGTGGGCGGTGCGGATTTGGAGATTGCCTGCATCGGCCGTGAGTCCGGCTCCGGCACCCGGGACGGCTTTGAGAGCATCACGGACACCGAGGGCACGTGCCGGCTGGAGCAGGAGCTGACCTCCACCGGCGCCGTCATCGAGGCGGTGCGCAGCAATCCCAACGCCATTGGCTACGCCTCCTTGTCCTCTGTGGAGCAGCAGGAGGGCATCTCCACCATCACGGTGGGCGGTGTGGCCTGCACTGAGGAGACGGTGAAGGACGGCACCTATGCCATCCAGCGCCCCTTTGTACTGGTGACCAAGGAGGGGGCGGCCCTGTCTGAGCAGGCCCAGGCCTTCTTTGATTGGGCCACCTCTGCCGAGGCGGCCGATCTGATTCGCCAAGCCGGCGCTGTGCCGGTGGCGTAAGGCGGCAGGCAGCCTGCCGCCCCCGCATGGGGCGGGCGGAATGAGGCAGACCCCCTGAATGGGGGAAGCGTGTAGAACGCCGCCGGGTGCAGGCGGCGCAAACAAGGCAAGGCGTGTCATTCCCGGGGGTTTCATCCCCGGGAATGGCACACGCCCATAGACAAAACAGGCCGCTGTTTGGCGGGGGAGATGGAGGACGCGGCTCCATCCCGGTGCTGGCAGGGCACGCCGGCTTTTTTGATAAAGAAGACAAGGAGCTGTACCAAGCTATGGAGAAAGAGAAGCGAATGACGGGTATGCCCCAAATTGGCGGGGAAGAGACAAGTGAGGTGAAGCAGTCGGCCATGGAAAGATTCAAGCTGCGCTTTGGGCTGCGTACCGCCAGGGATGTGGTGGAATTTCTTGTCCACGGCCTGTTTTTCCTGTGCGGATTGGTGGCGGTGGCCTGCGTGCTGTTTATCAGCGTGTATCTGGTGATTGCCGGTCTGCCCACCATGCTGGAAATTGGCGTGACGGAATTCCTCTTTGGGGATACCTGGTCCCCCAAGCAGGAGCAGCTGTACGGCATACTGCCCTTTGTGCTCACCTCGGTGGCGGGCACCGGAGGGGCAATTCTCATCGGCGTGCCTGTGGGGGTGCTCACCGCCATGTTCCTGGCCAAGATTGCCAATGAGAAGGTGGCCGCAGTCATCCGCACCGCCGTATCCCTGTTGGCGGGGATTCCCTCGGTAGTGTACGGTCTGGTGGGGATGGTGGTGCTGGTGCCCGCTGTGCAGGAGGCGTTCCACCTCTCCTCCGGGGCCAACCTGCTCTCCGCCATTGTGGTGCTGGCGGTGATGATTCTCCCCTCTATCATCAATGTGGCGGAGACCTCCCTGCGGGCGGTGCCCAGGGAGTACGAGGAGGCCAGCCTGGCCTTGGGCGCCACCCACATTGAGACCATCTTCCGTGTGTCCCTCCCCGCCGCCCGCTCCGGCGTGGCCACCGCCGTAGTGCTGGGCATTGGGCGGGCCATCGGCGAGGCCATGGCGATTATCATGGTTTCCGGCAATGTGGCCAATATGCCCGGCTCCCTCTTCACGCCGGTGCGCTTTCTCACCACTGCCATTGCCTCGGAGATGAACTATGCCCCTGTTGGCTCTGTGTGGCGGCAGTCTCTGTTTTCCATTGGGCTGGTGCTGTTTCTCTTTATCATGCTCATCAACGTGTTCCTCAACGTGTTTATCAAGAACAAGAAGGAGGACTAAGGCGTGGAACACCTCTCTTTCAAGCGAAAGCTCTATGACCGGGGGCTGAAGGCCCTGCTCTATCTGTGCGGCGGGATCACCTGTGCGCTGCTGGTCTTTCTCATTGCCTATGTGTTCTACCGTGGGCTGGGGGGAATCAGCTGGGCGTTTCTCACCTCTGGGCGCAGTTATATCAAGGACACGGTGGGCATCTTCCCCAACATTATGAATACCCTGTATATCATCCTGGTGGCCATGGTGATTGTGCTCCCCCTGGGGGTGGGGGCGGCAATCTACCTCACAGAATATGCCGCAAACCGCAGGCTGGTGGCTGTGATTGAGTTTGCCACCGAAACCCTCACCGGCATTCCCTCCATCATCTTCGGGTTGGTGGGTATGCTCTTCTTCGTCCAGCTGATGGGGCTCAAGACGGGCATTCTGGCCGGCGGCCTGACGCTGGTGGTGATGATTCTGCCCACTATTGTGCGCACCACCCAGGAATCCCTCAAAACTGTGCCCCAATCCTACAGAGAGGGGGCTTTGGGCCTGGGGGCGGGCAAGTGGCGCATGGTGCGCACTGTGGTACTGCCCAATGCGGTGGACGGCATTGTGACCGGCTGCATCCTCGCCGTGGGGCGCATTGTGGGCGAGTCTGCCGCACTGCTCTTCACTGCGGGAATGGGTGTGGTGTTCCACGACTTCCTGTCCGCCATGACCAGCTCCTCCGGCACCTTGAGCGTGGCGCTGTATGTGTATGTCAACGAGTACGCCGATGTGGGTGTGGCGCTGTCCATTGCCGCAGTGCTCATGGTCATCACGCTGGTTATCAACCTTGCCGCCACCCTGGTGGGGGGGAGGTTAAAGAAGAAGCGCTGAGCCTTCTCACAAAAGTCCAAGGACTTTTGTGAGGGGGATGCATGGAAAACAGGGCTCGATTCCTTCGGAATTGTCGCCCCATTTCCCATGAGCAGAGTGTTTTCCGAGGCGCATGTCCCCGGAAAACAC
>CALXDR010000087.1 GCA_944387115.1 uncultured Oscillospiraceae bacterium | reverse complement strand
GCAGGCCGCCGACCAAAGCAAAACGCGACCGCCGAAGGCAAACAAAAGGCCGCCAAACAAAAACCCCCTCCGGCATAACCGGAGGGGGGTGGTGCGCGAGGCGGGAGTCGAACCCGCACGCCCTTGCGAGCACTGGCACCTGAAGCCAGCGAGTCTACCAATTCCACCACTCGCGCAAGTGGGGTACTGCTCAGTGCAAGGGGTATTCTACTACACTTCGCCCCCGATGTCAAGCGAAATTTTCAGAAAAATGTCGGGGCAGGCAAATTTGCAGGGAGATAGAGCGGGGGACTGGAGCGGGCGGGTCTGGCGCCCCCTCTGCACATCTGCGGATGGTGGAGATGCAGATGCCGGGGATGCAGCGCTATCCCGCCTGCCCTATCCGGTGGGACGCTCCCCGTTCCCCCAGGGATACCCCGTCCCCCCAACACCGGGTGCAGATGGAGGGCGGGCCGCCGAGCGAAAGCAAAACGACCGCCGAACACAAACAAAAGGCAGCCAAACGCAAAAGCCCCCTCCGGCTGTGCCGGAGGGGGTAGCTGGTGGAGGAGGACGGATTCGAACCATCGAAGGCAAAGCCAGCAGATTTACAGTCTGTCCCCTTTGGCCACTTGGGTACTCCTCCAAATTGAAAAGGTGAGATGGAGCTGGTGGACGGATTCGAACCCCCGACCTGCTGATTACAAATCAGCTGCTCTACCAGCTGAGCTACACCAGCGCAGCAGTGCTCACCTCGAACGATGAACAGTATAACAGGTTTATCCCCCGGTGTCAACAGCTTTTTGCAAAAAAGAGATGGGGAATACAGGGGGGCTGCTTGTGAAATTTGCAGAAGACAATGGTTGAAACGGGCGAAAATGTGTGATATAATTAACAAACTAGAAGAAATGTGTCCGCCAGGGCTGCGGGCCAGAAGGGAACGACAAGGCATGGAGATATCCCTGGAACTCAAACAGACACAGAAGCTCTCCCCTCAGATGATTCAATCCATGGAAATCCTCCAGATGGGCACCCAGGAGCTGCAGGCGTATGTGGAAAAGACGCTGCTGGAAAACCCCGTTCTAGAGCGGGAGGAGGTACACAGGGTGGACGAGGGTGCAGAGCTGCTGCGCCGTCTGGAATGGCTTCAGGCAAACGACCGTCAGAACCACTGGTATCACCGGGAGGACGCCAACGATTTGGCGGACAGCTGGGCTGCGCCGGAGCGGGAGTGCCTGTATGACCACCTGTGGGCGCAGATTCCCTGGGCCAAGCTCTCACCGGGGATGCGCCGGGCCATGGAGTGTGTGCTCACTGGGCTGGGGGACAACGGCTATCTGGAGGAGAGCACGGAAGAGCTGGCTCAGCGCTGCGGTGAGGGCGTGGAGGTGGTCGCCCAGGCGGAGGCGCTGCTCCACTGCCTGGAGCCGGCGGGACTGGGGGCCAGGTCCTTGGCTCAGTGCCTCATGCTCCAGCTGGAGCGGGCGGGGGCCAGCGGGCTGGCCATGCGCATTGCCCGGGACCATTTGGAGGATATGGCCCGCAGCCACTTCAATCACATCGCCCGGGCAACCGGGGCCAGCCGAGAGGAAATCCAGGCTGCCTGCGCAGCCATTCGCGCCCTCGATCCCAGGCCGGGGGCGGCCTTTGCACCGGTGGAGATGCCCGGATACATCACCCCGGATTTGGTGGTGGTGGCGGCAGAGGGGGAGATGAGGGTGCGCCCCTGTGAGGACTATATGCCCCAGCTCCAGGTGAGCGCCTATTACCAGCAGCTGATGCGGGACACCCAGGACAGCCAGGTGCGGGAATATCTGTCCAGCAAGATTCGCCAGGCCTGCTGGGTGGTCAGGAGTATTGAACAGCGTAAGAGCACCCTGGTGGGGTGTGCCCAGAGCATTGTGCGCCAGCAGGAGGCGTTTTTCCGCCTGGGGATGGGACATCTGCGCCCCATGACCCTGGCCGATGTGGCGGAGGAGCTGGGGGTGCATGATTCCACGGTGAGCCGGGCCATCAAGGAGAAGTATCTCCAGTGCGCCTGGGGGGTGTTTCCCCTCGGGTACTTTTTCAGCCGCGCCCTGCCCAGCACCAGCGGGGATGGGGTGTCTCCCGAGCGGGCCAAGGCCGCCATCCGTGCACTCATTGAGGGGGAGGACAAGCGGCGGCCGCTCTCTGACCAGAAAATCTGCGACCTGCTGGCCCAGCGGGAGCTGGTGGTATCCCGGCGGACGGTGGCCAAATACCGGGATGAGATGGGCATTCCATCCACCCCTGGGCGCAAAGTATTTTAGGAGGATAGGATGAAGTATTGCGGAATATTCTTTGATTTTGATTACACATTAGGGGATTCTACCATTCCGATTACACTGGGATATCAGCGGGGGCTTGCCGCACTGGGCTGGCCGCAGCCGGCACAGGAGCAGGTGCGGCCCACCATCGGTATGACCTTGATGGATGGATACACCATGCTCACCGGGGATGACGACCCTCAGCGGCGGCAGGCGTTCTATCACCACTTCCAGACGGCGGTGGGCGAACAGGCGCAGGGGGAGGACGCCCGCATTATGGTGGAGCAGACCCATCTCCTCCCCGGAGCGGTGGAGCTGCTTCAGGCCTGTAAGGACCAGGGGCGGAGGGTGGGCATTGTGTCCACCAAGCTGGGGCCCACCATCCAGCGGATTTTCCGCCACCAGGGGCTGGACCACCTGCTGGATTTTATCATTGGGGGCAAGGATGTCTCCCGCTACAAGCCTGATCCAGAGGGAATTCTGGCGGGGCTGGAGCGCACGGGACTGGAGCGGGAGCAGGTGCTCTTTTGCGGAGATACCGTGATTGACGCCCAGGCAGCGCAAAATGCCGGGGTGGATTTCTGTGCAGTGTGCAACGGCACCACACCGGCGGAGGCCTTTGCCGCCTACCCCACGGTGTTTGTGGCGGAGCATTTGGATGACCTGCGGCGCTGGCTGGAAGACAAATGAAAACAGAGCGGAATCTTTACAAGAAAGATTCCGCTCTGTTTCTTTATTCCTGGTGATTGCCGCAGGCGAGAATGGTCTGCTGGGCATAGGGGAGGGTGGTGATGGTATCGCACAGGGTATGCCACTCGTCCAACTTATGGTTTCGGCGGGCGAAGTAGATGTTGGCGAGCACCTCGTAGTTGAGGGTGACGGTGCGCATCTGATTGTAGCTGGAGGGGAGCAGCTGAATCAGGTCATACCAGTGGGCCTTATCCTTGCCCTCCATGTAGCGCAGGCGGACGCACTCCAGGTAGTCCACCCAGTGCCGGAACTGCTCCAGGGACTGGGGGGTCATGTGGTCGGTGCTGAAGTCGGACACTTCAAAGGGCTTTGCGTGGATTTTGTGCATGGTGGAGGTGGAGTTGGCTACGGTACCCACCTTATAAGTATCAAATTCTTTCCACCAGTACATGGGAGCGGTGATGTCCATGGACACCACAATCTGACGGATAAACTTGCGGTGATCCGGGCCGGCCTGGCACAGGCGGGTGGCCAGGGAGAGGTCGTTGGGACCCAAAATATAATTGCCCTGGTCATCGTAGGCGCTGTCGCACCGGTTCCAGCTGTTCAAGGGGTTGCGCGCGCCGCGCATGGCGTTTTCCAGATTCATGACGCTGATACGCTCAGTTTTCAACATGGGGGTATCCTCCTGTGGAATTTTGATTCAGTATACCAGAAATCCTGTGCAGGTGCAAGGTGACTGCCTGCCTGCTCTGGGGAGCGCCGGGGCGGACAAGTGCCTTGCACTGGCGGCTGGGAGCAATGAAAAGTGTCATTCCCGAGGATGGATTCCTCGGGAATGACACCATTACAAGCCGCTGATAGACGCCGCTCGCCCGTTTTGCGTACCATCCGCCGGGGAAGGAGCGGGTCAGTCCAGGGCAATATACTCGCCCAAAATGTACCCGGTGGACGCTGCCCCGCCGGGGCCGCTGAACTGGATTTCATACCAGCCGTTTCCGGCGTTGGAGACCACTGTGATGCTGTTGCCGTTGACCAGGCTGGCCAGCACATCATAGCTGGTCCCCGGGCCGGAGCGCACACGAAGCCCGTCGGAGGCGTTGGCGATATGGCCCTTTGCGCCGCTGGGAAGGTCAGCGCCGCTGCTGCTCCCGCTTCCGCTCTGGCTGGGGGCAGGAGTGGCCGCCGGGGTCTGGGTGGTCTGGGGGGGCTGGGTGGCGGCGGCGCCGCTGCCCCGGCAGTACACAGTACACTGG
>CALXDR010000086.1 GCA_944387115.1 uncultured Oscillospiraceae bacterium | reverse complement strand
GCGAACAGAATATACGCTTCCGAGCCCGCCGCCGGGGTTCGCTCTGGCGGCGGGGGTTTTCCGCACACTCTGTTGCGCTGTTTGCGCAATTTTGCAGATGAAAATCCCTTGATTAGGGAGAAAAGAGTGGTTGACATGGGAAAAAGCCGCTGATATACTCTGTTTGACTACGAAAATGGCGGCAAAATATGTTGCGCTATTTGCGCAGAAAGAACCAAAGACAACGGGCAAAGGCTGGATACCCGGCCGGCGCCCAGGGAAAGGAACGGTAATCTTATGAGCCAGTTTGTGGTAAACATCATTCACCGTCCGGAGATGGTCCCTGAATATGCAGAGAAGGTGACCGGGCACGGAAAGGCTGAGGACTTGGGCCGTGAGGCACTGCTCACCGAGAGCCTGGACATCTTCAAGACGCAGCAGGAGCTGGCCCACCAGAATGGGCTGAAGACCACCATCCAGATGACCTATGCCAGCCTGTTCAATGACGAGGCCGTGGCTCTGGCCAAGGCCCATCACGAGGAGTTTGGCGATGAGATCTCCCTGAGTCTGCTGGGTCTGCCCTGCGAGCAGTTCCGGGAGAAGTACAAGACCAAGGATTTCTGCATCTGGATGTTCTCCATGGAGGACAAGAAGGCCATTGTCACCGATGTGTTTGAGAAGTTCTATGAGAAGTTCGGGTTCTATCCCGAATCCACCGGATCCTACTACATGGACGCCGACCTCATCAACTTCGTCAAGGAGAAGTACCCCACGGTGAAGTGCGCTGTGGCCACCTGCTGGGAGGAGGGGCCCAAGGCCTACCACACCTGCAACAACAGCTGGTACACCTTCATGGACGGCGGCCCCTGGGCGCCCTGGATTCCCTCCAAGCAGAACTCCCATGCCCCCGCCGCCAACGAGGCGGAGGACAGCGGGATTGTGGCCATCCCCCACCTGAGCCGGGATTTGATTGCCTGCTATGACGGCAATGGCTCCAACTTCGGCACCCATCCCCAGAACGTACTGCGGGGCATGATTTATGACACCCAGACCTGGGAGTACCCCTATCTGTACAACCTGATTGACCAGTTCCGCTATCAGGAGAAGTTCAACAACGGCTATGCCTATAACATGATGTTCGTCGGCCCCGGCTGGATGAACAAAATGGGCCGCTGGGAGGCCCCCTATGAGCTGCTCAAGAAGAGCTATGCCGACGGCTGCGCCTATTACGGGCAGCTGAAGAAGGAGGGCAAGCTGGTGGATATGACCATGAGCGAGTTTGCCGACTTCTACCGGGAGAAAAAGGGGTATAACGAGCCGGAGTGCGCCCTGTGGCGGGACATTCTCTACGGCAGCGACAAGCAGCTGTTCTGGTACTGCGACCCCTATATGCGCGCATGCGTGAATATGGACCAGGGCGGCGCCATTGTGGATTTGCGCCCCTATGTGGCCAAGCTGTACTGGCCTGTGGGCATCGGAACGCCCCATGTCACCGACGCCAGCTACCCCTTCCTCATCCAGGAGAAGTACCGGGCTGGCTACTTCACCCACTACGCCGGTGAGGGGACGGTGCGTTCCGCCAAGCTGTGCTACAAGGGCGAAGAGGTAGATTTGTGCCTGTGCCGCACCAAGGCCCACTTCTCCCAGGAGGGGGGGAGCCGCATCCTCACCCTGGATCCGGTGGAAATCCAGTTCTCCGACCTGACGGTGAAGGTTCAGAGCATCATCACCTTTGAGGAGGGCTCCAGCGCCATCCGCATTGACCGCAAGGTGCTGGAAATGAGCGACCCCACCGCCGATGTGACCATCAATGAGTACATGGTGGCCTGCTACGGCACCACCGAGTACTCTGAGGACATGACCAGCCTCACCCTGGAGGCCCGCAAGGGGGACGAGGTTACCACCCTGCCCTACGAGTACAAGTGCCGTGAGGTGGAGCTGGCCTGCGCCGACAGCGTGGCCTGCACCCTGCCCCCCATCGAGACGAAGGTCTCCATGGAGTGCCAGGGGGCTGACAAGAAGGGCTACTTCAAGGAGGGCTATGCCTTCAGCCCCATGTTCACCCTGGGGTACACCGGAAAGATGAATGACAAGGAGGTCTTTACCACATGGCTCAAGCTGGAAAAGGCAAACTGAATTACCGCTGCCCCTCCTGCTTTATGCGGGATTTGGACATCGATATGTTCTTCGACAAGGACAAGGGAGAGTACTACTGCATCCGCTGTCAGTACACCGGCACGGAGCAGGATGTGCTGGAAAAGAATGAGATGGTGCGCTTCCGCTACCGCTCCATGATGAAGCGGTACACCGATTTCGAGGACTTTAGCAACTAAAGCGCAGCAACACTGGGGCAGTCCTCCTGGGGGGACTGCCCCAGAAGTCTGATGGACGAGGCGGTGCAGCGTCCCTGGGGGACTGCCCCGGTTGACACACAGGGCGCTGTGTGCGCGTGTGAAAATCTATGCCCCTCCCGGCGGGAAAGCGTGTGGCGGGAGGGAGTGCAAAAAACTAGGTGATGGGATATGAACCACTGGATAATCGGTATGGATGTCTCCAGCCTGCCCGAGGTGGAACGCTGCGGCGGCCGCTTCTATGACCAGGGCAGACAGGGGGATTTGCTGGAGATTTTGCAGGGCTACGGCACCAACCTGGTGCGCATTCGCCTGTGGAATGACCCCTATGACGAGCAGGGCAACCCCTACGGGGCGGGCACCAACGACCTGCCCAGCGTGATTGCGCTGGCCCGCCGGGTGCGCAAGCTGGGAATGGACTGGCTGCTGGACTTCCACTACAGCGACTTTTGGGCAGACCCGGGCAAGCAGCGCCTGCCAAAGGCGTGGCGTGGTCTGAGTCTGGAGCAGCTGGTGCAGGCGGTGTACGACTACACGGCCCAGGTGCTGGACACCCTGGCGTCTGAGGGGGTGCCGCCCCAGATGGTGGCGGTGGGCAATGAGGCCTCCAACGGCATTTTGTGGCCCATGGGGCAGGTGCCCCACTATGACAATCTGGCCCGGCTGGTGTCTGCCGGGGTGCGGGCGGTGCGGGAGCACGCACCCCAAGCCCAGGTGATGCTCCACCTGGACAACGGCGGCAACAACGAGTTGTATCGCCGGTGGTTTGATCAGTACCTGGCCAACGGCGGGGAGGATTTTGACTGCATCGGTCTGTCCTACTACCCCTTCTGGCACGGCACGCCCGAAATGCTCCGGGAGAATATGAATGACATCGCCCTGCGCTACAACAAGCCCCTGATTGTGGCAGAGATTTCCACAGGCCACACCCTGGAGGACTATCAGGACTATGAGCAGCTTCCGGATGACCAGCGCAAGGGGATGGCCTCCAAGCCCGAGCTGGCTGCAAAGGTGCCCTATCCCATGACCCCCCAGGGGCAGGCCGACTTCATGGAGGACATCATGACGCTGATCCGGCAGGTGCCCAATGGACTGGGGAGAGGGTTCATCTATTGGGAGCCGGGCTGGCTGCCTGTGCCCGGCTCCCAGTGGGCCAATGGGTGCGCCCTGCCCTACCTGGAGGAGGCCGGTCCCGGCGGCAACGAGTGGGCCAACCAGGCGCTGTTTGACTACGATGGCAATGCGCTGCCGGCGCTGGAGCGCATCCGTGGGTTTCAGGAGGGGGACGCACCTGCGCCGGTGGGGTGATGACCGCCACACCCCCTGCCAGCCGGAGGGGTGAGCGCCGGAATGGGTCGGGCACACAAATCCATCCCTTCATGAAGCACAGCACCCCCGCCGGGACTTACCCGGCGGGGGTGCTGTGCTGTGTGCGCTGGAGTGTGCACAGCGGTGGGGAACGTGCGTGGCCGCCTACCCATGCAGGTAAGCGGCCACAGGGATTACGAGGCCATGCTTCCGGTTACGGTACACACGATGCCCGTCTCCACGTTTTCCACATCCATGGTGTAGTTCACACCGTCAGAGGAGGTGGCGGTGAAGGTGCGCTTTTCCCCGGTGAGGGTGATGGAGTTGTCATCGTTGCGCACCCAGGTGCCGGAATCGGTCTGAATACCGGAGTTCTCAGCGTTGTAGTCGAAGGCCACGGTGAAGGTGTTGTCCTCCAGCAGGGTGACGTTGCACACCAGCCAACCGCCGCCGGTGCCGGTGAGGGTCATGGCTGCGCCCTCTTGGCTGGGAGCGGCGGAGGAGGATGCAAACTGGCCGGTGACGGTGCACACGATGCCCGTCTCTGCATTTTCCACATCCATGGTGTAGTTCACACCGTCAGAGGAGGTGGCGGTGAAGGTGCGCTTTTCCCCGGTGAGGGTGAT
>CALXDR010000085.1 GCA_944387115.1 uncultured Oscillospiraceae bacterium | reverse complement strand
CGCCCACGGGGTCGATGTTCTCCATGGAGCACACGGTAATCACGTTGCCCGCAGAGTCCCGCATGACCTCAAACTCGATTTCCTTCCAGCCGGCGATGCACCGCTCGATGAGCACCTGGCCCACACGGCTGAGGTTGATGCCTCGGTCGGCAATCTCCTCCAGAGAAGCCCGGTCGTAGGCAATGCCGCCGCCGGTACCGCCCAGGGTATAGGCGGGGCGGACGATGACGGGATAGCCAATCTTCTCGGCAAAGTCCACCGCATCCGCCACGCTCTCCACCACCTCGGAGGTGACGCAGGGCTGGCCGATCTCCTCCATGCAGTCCTTAAAGCCCTGGCGGTCCTCCGCCTTGCGGATGGACTCGGGGGAGGTGCCCAGCAGCTTCACCCCGTACTTTTCCAGGGTGCCGTTCTCGTGGAGGGCCATGGCCAGGTTGAGGCCGGTCTGGCCGCCCAGGGTGGGCAGGATGGAGTCGGGCCGCTCCTTCTCAATCACCTGGGTGACGGAGGGGATGTTCAGCGGCTCGATGTACACATGGTCGGCAATGTCCTTATCCGTCATGATGGTGGCGGGGTTGGAGTTGACCAGCACCACCTCCACCCCCTCTTCCTTCAGCGCACGGCAGGCCTGGGTGCCGGCGTAGTCAAACTCGGCGGCCTGACCGATGACAATGGGGCCGGAGCCAAGGACCAGCACCTTCTTAATTTCGGGATTCTTAGGCATTATCGGTCACCTCCCATGGAAGCAATAAAGCGGTCGAACAGATACTCGGTATCCCGGGGCCCGGCGTTGGCCTCGGGGTGGAACTGCGTGGTAAAGCAGTTGGGGCGCTTGTAGCGCAGGCCCTCCACGGTGTTGTCGTTGACATTCACATGGCTGATTTCCGCCACAGCGGGGTCCACGCTGTCGGCCAGCACCATGTAGCCGTGGTTCTGGCTGGTGATGAACACCCGCCCCTCGGCGATGTCGCGCACGGGGTGGTTGCCCCCCCGGTGGCCGTAGTCCAGCCGCCCAGTGCGCGCCCCGGTGGCCAGGGCCAGCAGCTGGTGCCCCAGGCACACGCCGAACATGGGCAGATCGCTGTGATACAGCAGCTTGAGCTGGTCGATGATGGCCCCATTCTCCGCCGGATCGCCGGGGCCGTTGGAGAGCATCACGCCGTCATATCCCCCGGCGAGAATCTGCTGGGCGGGGGTGGAGGCAGGCAGGGCGGTGACCTTGCAGCCACGGTGGCGCAGGCACTCAATCATGTTCTGCTTCACACCGAAGTCCAGCAGCGCCACGTGCCAGCGCTGCTGGCCATAGGCGGCAAACTCCTCGGGCTGGGTGCGGGTGACCCGCTGCACCACATTGGTCACACGGTAGCTTGCCAGGCGCTCCATCACCTCGTTGACATTGAAGTGCTCGGCACAGGTAATCAGGCCGTTCATGGAGCCTTGACTGCGCAAAATGCGGGTGAGGGCACGGGTGTCCACCCCCTCAATGCCCACAATGTCGTGCTCCTTCAAATAGTCCCCCAGAGAACCCTGGCAGCGGAAGTTGCTCCCCCGGGGGGACAGGTGGCGCACCACAAACGCCTCCACCCAGGGCTTCCCGGACTCGCCGTCCTCATCGTTCACGCCGTAGTTGCCGATGAGCGGGTAAGACATGACCACACCCTGCCCGGCATAGGAGGGGTCGGTCAAAATCTCCTGATAGCCGGTCATGGAGGTGTTGAACACCATCTCACACACCCGCTCGCCGGGATTGCCGATGGACCGCCCGTGAAACACGGCGCCGTTGGCCAAAATCAAAGTTGCCTTCAACTTGTATCCCACCTTGCTTCGTTTATTTTCCCAATCCATGCATTGGAAAGCCGCAGTGCGGCCTATTATGCTAGGATGTATTCTAGCGCAAAACTCTCCAAAAAACAAGGAAGCCGGACACATTTTTTTGCCCTTGGTGAAAAACCGTGGTTTTGGACAAACCAGGGGCATAATCGGCAGGAGGGGTGGGCAAAATGATAGAGCATCTTTTTCCAAGGGGTGATTTTTTGTTTGTCGTACTCATCCGCACTGTACTGCTCTATCTCATGATCATCGTGGGTCTGCGCCTGCTGGGCAAGCGGCAGCTGGGGGAGCTGGAGCCCACCGAGCTGACCCTCACCCTCATCATTGCAGACCTGGCCTCCGTGCCCATGCAGGACAACGGCATTCCCCTGCTGTGCGGGGTCATCCCCATTCTGACCCTGCTGTGCTGCGCCACCATCCTGTCGGTGTGCTCCGCCCGCTTCATCCGCTTCCGCACCCTGCTGTGCGGCCGGCCCAGCATTGTCATCCGCCAGGGCAAGGTGGTGGAGGAGGAGCTGCGCAAAAACCGCCTCACCGTGGACGAGCTGCTGGAGGAGCTGCGCATTCAGGGATACACCGACCCGGCCGCCATCCAGTTTGCCGTGCTGGAGACCAACGGTCAGCTCTCCGTCCTCCCCCAGCCCTGGGCCAAGCCCGCCACCGCAGGACAGCTCTCCCTCACCGCTCCCCCCGCCGGTCTGCCGGTGCTGGTCATCAGCGACGGCAGGCTCCTCCACCACAATCTGCACAGCCTGGGCTTTGAGGGGCGCTGGCTGCAAAAGCAGCTGGACAAGCTGGGCCTGTCCTCCCCCAGCCAGGTCTTTCTCCTCACCGCCGACCAGGAGGGCAACACCTACTGCGTCCCCAAGGAGGTGCGCCGATGAAGCGCCTATGGATTTCTCTGGCCCTGCTGGGGCTACTCTCCGCCCTCTCCGCCGTCCACATCCACGCCCTGGGCCGGGTCACCGACGCCCTCTCCCAACAGCTCAGCCAGGCCCAGGAGCAGGTGCGCTCCCAGCAGTGGGACCAGGCCCAGGCCACCACCCAGTCCGCCTATGACCGCTGGGAGGATTGCGCCCTCTACCTCCACGCCACCCTCCCCCACGAGGACATTGACAGCATTCACTCCGGCTATCTGGAGGCCCTGTCCTATCTCTCCGCCCAGGAGGACCCCTCGGAGTGCTGTGCGGTACTGGCCCGCATCATCAACGAGATGCACCTGCTGCTGGACGAGGAGCTGCCCACCCTCCACAACATCTTCTAGGGCAGCCCTCCCCCCGGCCGATGCGGCTCACCGTATGTGGCTTTGGAATGCCACAGCCTTTCCCAAAATGCGCACCTGCTCCAGCTCCGCCCCGGTATAGCGCAGGGTTTTATACCTGGGGTTTTCGGCAAACAGCTGCAAAATCTCATGCTCCCTGTCGTAGTACACCCGCTTGAGGGTGGCCTGCTCTCCAATGAGCACCGCGGCAATCTCGCCGTCCTCCACCATCTCCTGCCTGCGCACAAATACCAGGTCCCCGTCGAAGATTCTCGCCCCGATCATGCTGTCCCCCTGGGCCCGCAGGCAGAAGTCCGCCTGGATGTGCCCCCCCGCCTCCACATAGGCCTCATACTCCGTGTCGGCAAAGATGGGCTCCCCGCAGGCGATGTTGCCAAGGAGGGGAACAGGCCGGGTTTCTATGGGGAGGAGATTGTGCGGCGCAGGGGCCTGGGCGGGCCCCTCCTCCCACCCCATCAGCGCCGCCGGGGACATCCCCAGGACGGCGGCCAGCTTCACGATTTTCGACTGGGGCAAATCCACTCGGCCGCTTTCGATTTTTGACACGGCGCTCTTCTCCGCATATCCCAAACGCTTTGCCAGCTCTGTCTGACTTAGCCCCAATTCCATCCTTCTCTGCTTGATTTTTGCGCCTATGGCGTCCATCTCACATCCCTCCTGTCCCCCCTACTATACCACCAAGTTGAACAGCAGTCAATTTCCTCTGGGTTTTTTCCAAAGGTGTTGACTTTTATGCAACTATGTGGTATGCTCTCCTCCACAGGTAGGTTGACTGAAATTCAACCACCCAGTCACGAGGAAAGGAGCTTGTCATGACCAACACCAGACAACACAAAGCATTCCCCTGGGCACGGCGCTAGGGGAAGGAGAGAAAAGGAGGGCAGCGATGTTTACAATCTGCGTCAATCAGCAGCAAATCACCGTGACAAAGAAGGTGCAGCTGGTCAGCGGCACCGTTGGAGGGTATGTGTGCCAGTTTTCCTTCAGCGACGACTGGGACGGGCTGGACAAGACCGTTGTGTTCACCAACGGGGAGCAGACCTACGCCTCCCCATTGATCGAGGGGGACCGGTGCGCCATCCCCTGGGAAGTGCTGGAGGAGCCCAATTTGATTGTGTCCGTGGGGGTGCGGGGCGCAAAGGAGGGCACTGTGGTGCGCCCCACCCTATGGGGGGAGCTTGGCCCCATCCAAAG
>CALXDR010000084.1 GCA_944387115.1 uncultured Oscillospiraceae bacterium | reverse complement strand
CGCTCCCCGCAGGTATGGATAATCTGGAGCAGGGATTGATAGGTGCCCGGATAGGTCTCGGTCATGGCGTCGTGGGACATGGGCGGGAAATCCTTCTCTTTTTTATGCTCAGCCAGGGCGGCCACATACTCCGCCTCGGCAAAAATGGTGTCTGCCCGGGGCAGTCCCGCCGCAAAGTGCTCCTTGGGCACGGAGAAGAACCCCTCATTGTCATCCGGGCTGGCCTGGCGCAGGTGGCGGAACAGGATGTACACCGACGTCCCCATGTAGTTGGCCGCAGCCTTGATTGCCTTCTTGCTGCCCAGCCGCCCCAGCAGGTCAAAGACCACGCTGATGGAGTTGACCACCAGCTTTTTCGACAGCGTCGCCAGCACCGAGCCCTGGAGCACATTGTCCCGCTCCTGGGACACATCGTAAAGAGTCTCCGCACCTAGAATTGTAGTGCCGTCCCGGTGCAAGCTGCGCCCCAGCAGGAAGTCCGCCGATACATTGTAAAAATCACAGGCCCTGACCACGAAGTTCAATCCCGGTTCCCGCACTCCATTCTCGTAATGGGAGAGCAGCGCCTGGGAAATCCCCAAAGCGGCAGCCGCCTTCCGCTGGGAGATTCCCTTCTCCTGCCTGAGCAGGGCCAGGGAGCGTGCAAAATCAGCGTTCATCTGGATCGTTCCTTCCTTTTCCCAGTGTACAATGCCCGGCGACGCAGGCATATCTGATATAGTATAGCACATCTAACCGGTTTGTAAATAACTCATTGTAATCTTCCGGCGAAAAATATCCTGGCTGTCGCCCCAATTACCTAAGCGTAACCCCTTGAAACTGAGGCCGAAAAGTGCTAAAGTTACAGTACATTGTGATTCCTATATCTAAAAAACGGAGGTAACACATTCATGTTTGGCAAACTCATTTCCATGCTGAAGGCCAGCCCCAAGCGCATTGTCTTCACCGAGGGCACGGACGCCCGCATTCTGGAGGCTTCCGCCCGTCTGCTCTCCGGCACCTTCCTCACCCCTGTGCTGGTGGGCAACCCCGACGAGGTGCGCAAGGCCGCAGAAGAGGCTGGCTTCAACATTCGAGGCGCAGAGATTCTCGACCCCGCCAACTTCGACCGGATGGACGAGATGGTGGAGACCATGGTGGACTTGCGCAAGGGCAAGATGACCGCCGAGCAGTGCCGTGAGCTGCTCCTCCAGGGCAACTACTTCGGCACCATGCTGGTGAAGATGGGCATCGCCGACTGCCTGCTGGGCGGCGCCACCTACTCCACCGCCGACACCGTGCGCCCCGCCCTGCAGCTGATTAAGACCAAGCCGGGCAACAAGATTGTCTCCTCCTGCTTCATCCTGGTGCGCCCCGGCGCCTCTGGCGGCAACGAGGTGCTGGCCATGGGCGACTGCGCCATCAACATCGACCCCAGCGAGGACGATCTGGTGGAAATCGCCACCGAGTGCGCCAAGTGCGCCCGCACCTTTGGCGTGGACCCCAAGGTTGCCATGCTGTCCTACTCCACCAAGGGCTCCGGCAAGGGCGAAACCGTGGACAAGATGCGTAACGCCTGCCAGCGCATTAAGGAGATGAACCCCGACTTCGCCATCGACGGCGAGATGCAGTTTGACGCCGCCGTGTCCCCCAGCGTGGGCCAGCTGAAGTTCCCCGGCTCCACTGTGGCCGGTCACGCCAACACCTTCATCTTCCCCAATATCAACGCCGGCAACATCGGCTACAAGATTGCCCAGCGCCTGGGCAACTTCGACGCCTACGGCCCCATCCTGTTGGGTCTGAACGCCCCCATCAACGACCTCTCCCGCGGGTGCAACGCCGCCGAGGTGTACTCCATGGCAATCATCACCGCCGCTCTGGCCGACTAAACAGCCCAGCTGCGCACCCGCTCAACGGAGCGGACAGACCTCAAGAAAGAAAACGGCCAGAAGCCCACAGGCTTCTGGCCGTTTTGTGCTTACAGCGCCATGGCGTTCAGGGAAACGGCCCGGCATTGGCCCGCCCCTTAAGTCCCCAGCGCCCCCAATCATCCAGCGTATCTCACCGGCTCCGGCGGGATGTATCACATCCAGCGGCGGCAGACCCGGCCAAACAGGTCGAGCAGGTCCGCCTGCCCTTTCCCGGTGCGGTCCAGGGTGGGATTGTACTCTACGCACTCAAAGGAACACACCTGACCCGTGCCCAGCAGCCGCTCCACCGCCAGGTGTATGTCCGCCCAGGTCAGCCCCTGGGGGATTTGATAGCCGGTGGCAGAAAATTCCGACGGATCCAGACTGTCCACGTCAAAGCTGATGTGAATGCGCTTTCCCGCCAGGGCAGGCAGTATCTCATCCAGCACCTGCGCCATTCCCCGTTCCCCCACGTCTTGCGCAGTGTAGAGGGTGGCCCCCTGCTCATGCAGAATGTCATACTCCGGGGGATCAATGCTGCGCCCGCCCAGAATGTAGAGATTTTCCCCCAGCAGGTTCACCTTCTGACGCCCCACCGTCAGCTCCTGGGTACACAACCCGCAGGCGGCGGCAAGGTCCATGCCGTGGATGCAGCCGGACACCGAAGTGCGCTCGGTGTTGATGTCCGCATGGGCATCCAGGTAGACCACCGCCACCTGCTCGGCCCCATAATACTCGCCCAGCGCTGCCAGCGTGCCCATGGCAATGGAGTGATCTCCCCCCAGCACCAGCGGGCGCTCCCCCGCCTCCAGCGCAGCCAGCACATTGGCACGCAGGCGGCGGCTCACCTCCACCACCGTATCCAGGTGGCGCAGGTTGGGCGGATAGGCTTCACAGGGGGCCAGCTTCTCCATGGGATAACAGTGCACATCCCCCAGCAGAGCAGGCAGACCTGCCGCCACCAGGGCGTCATAGGCCCGTTCAGTGCCCACCGTGGGCGAACCACAGGAGATGGCGGCCTCCAGCAGTGCAAACTTTCCTTCCATTGCCATCAATTCCCCTTCTTTTGCAAACTTAAATCTGTTCCGCCATTGTACTCCATTCTCCCGCCAGGGTCAAGGGTTGAACATGGGGCCGGAGAGATAGCGGCTGCCCGAATCAGGCAGCAGGGCCACCACCGTCTTGCCCGCATACTCCGGGCGGCGGGCCACCTCCAGCGCCGCCCACAGCGCCGCTCCCGAGGACACCCCCGCCAAAATCCCCTCCTGACGGGCCAGCTGACGGCCCATGCGATAGGCCGCTTCATCCGCCACCTGCACCACCTCATCATACACAGTGCGGTCCAAATTTTCGGGAATAAAATTGGCTCCAATGCCCTGGATGCCGTGGGGCCCGGCCTGACCGCCGCTGAGCAGGGGCGAGGCCGCCGGCTCCACCGCCACCACCCGCACCTTGGGGTTGCGCTGTTTGAGATAGCCTCCCACGCCGGACAGGGTGCCCCCTGTGCCCACACCGGCCACAAATACATCCACCTGTCCCTGGGTGTCCGCCCAGATCTCCGGCCCGGTGTGCTCCCAGTGCGCCCTGGGATTTGCGGGGTTGTCAAACTGCCCGGCCACAAAGGCGCCGGGCAGCTCCCGGGCCAGCTGATTGGCCCGATCCACCGCCCCCTGCATACCCAGCGCTCCGGGGGTGAGCACCAGCTCCGCCCCGTAGGCGGCCATCAGCTGGCGGCGCTCCACGCTCATGCTGTCCGGCATGACGATGATGGTGCGGTAGCCCCGCACCGCCCCCACGCAGGCCAGCCCAATGCCCGTGTTGCCCGAGGTGGGCTCGATAATCACCCCGCCGGGCCGGAGCACACCCCGCTCCTCGGCGTCCAAAATCATGGCAAGGGCCACACGATCCTTCACCGAGCCGGCGGGGTTCCATCCCTCCAGCTTCACCAGCACACGCCCCTGCACGCCCTCTGCCCGGGTCAGCCGGGATACCTCTAACAGCGGAGTGCCCCCGATGAGCTGCTCCACCGACTGATAAATACCTGTCATTGCTGTTACCTCCTCACCGGCGGCCTCCATCTGCCGCAGCCCGGCCACCTGATACCCTCATGATAGCAAATCTTGCCCCGACACACAATACCTACTTTTCAAATAGGAATAATTTTTTCTCTGATCCCCAAACACCTGGTGTTTCAGCCATGTAAAAAAGACCACTGCCGCAGAGATTTCCCTCTGCGGCAGTGGTCTTTGCCCCCTTGCGGGGGCAACGGCCTGAAAACAGGACCGATTGCGGTTTGATTAGGCCAGCTTGTTCAGCTTCAAGGTCATGGCGCTCTTCTTGTTGGCGGCATTGTTCTTGTGCAGCAGACCCTTGGCAGCAGCCTGATCCACAGCCTTAACGGCCACCTTATAAGCGGCATCGGCCTCGCTGCGGTTGCCACCGGCCACCGC
>CALXDR010000083.1 GCA_944387115.1 uncultured Oscillospiraceae bacterium | reverse complement strand
GTTCAGGAGATGGTCAAGAAGCTCACCGGCAAGGAGGGCTTCAAGGGCATCAACCCCGACGAGTGCGTGGCCATCGGTGCGGCCCTTCAGGGCGGCGTGCTGGTGGGCGACGTGAAGGGGCTGCTGCTGCTGGACGTCACCCCCCTGTCCCTGGGCATTGAGACCATGGGCGGCGTGATGACCAAGCTCATTGAGCGCAACACCACCATTCCCGCCAAGAAGAGCCAGACCTTCACCACCGCTGCGGACAACCAGACCTCCGTGGAGGTCCACGTGCTCCAGGGCGAGCGTGAGATGGCGCAGTACAACAAGACTCTGGGCCGCTTCCACCTGGACGGCATTGCTCCTGCCCGCCGCGGCGTGCCCCAGATTGAGGTCACCTTTGACATTGACGCCAACGGCATTGTCAACGTGTCCGCCAAGGACCTGGGCACCGGCAAGGAGCAGAACATCACCATCACCTCCTCCACCAATATGTCCAAGGAGGATGTGGAGAAGGCCGTGCGTGAGGCCGAGCAGTATGCCGCCGAGGACGCCAAGCGCAAGGAGGAAGTGGACACCCGCAACCAGGCCGACCAGATGGTGTACCAGACCGAGAAGACCCTGGAGGAGATGGGCGACAAGCTGGATGCCTCCGACAAGGCCACCATCCAGGGCGAGGTGAACAAGGTGAAGGAGGCCCTGAAGGGCACCGACACCCAGGCCATCAAGAATGCCACTGAGGAGCTGACCAAGGCCTTCTACGCCGTCAGCGAGAAGCTGTACAGCCAGCAGGGCGGGCAGCCCGGCCCCGATATGGGCGGCGCTGCTGGCGGTGCCACCGGCGGAAGCGACGACAACGTGGTGGATGCCGACTACGAGGTTGTGGACGACAACAACCAGTAAGCACAGGCCAAACGCAAGCGGGGTGGAGAACCACCCCGCTTGTTTCGGGTGCGTGCTTTGAAATCTTCCTCAACAGAGGTGAACGAATATGCCAGAACAGAAGCGAGATTATTACGAGGTGCTGGGCGTGTCCAAAGGCGCCTCGGACGATGAGTTGAAAAAGGCCTACCGCAAGTTAGCCAAGCAGTACCATCCTGACATGAACCCCGGCAACAAGGAGGCCGAGGCCAAGTTCAAGGAAATCAACGAGGCCTACGAGGTGCTCTCTGACAAGGAGAAGCGGGCCAAGTACGACCAGTTTGGTCACGCCGGGGTGGACCCCAACTTTGGCGCCGGCGGCGGCTATGGCGGGTTCGGCGGCTTTGACATGGGCGATGTGGACCTGGGCGACCTGTTTGGCTCCTTCTTTGGCGGTGGCGGCGGCTTTGGCGGCTTTGGCGGTCAGCGCCAGGCAAACCCCAATGCCCCCCGGCGGGGTGCTTCCCTCCGGGCCAGTCTGACCATCACCTTCCAGGAGGCCATGACGGGGGTGGATAAGGAAATCAACCTCAGCCGTACCGAGGGGTGCACCACCTGCCAGGGCAGCGGCTGCGCCGCAGGCACCACGGCGGAAATCTGTCCCGACTGCCACGGCTCCGGGCAGGTGCGCATCCAGCGGGGCGGCGGAGGGTTCGCCTTTACCACCACTGCCCCCTGCTCCCGCTGTCAGGGGAAGGGGAAAATCATCCACCAGCCCTGTCCCGACTGCCATGGCGAGGGTCAGGTGCGCAGGCAGAAGAAAATCAAGGTGCATATTCCCGCCGGGATTGACGACGGGCAGACCATCTCCATGCGGGGGCAGGGCAACAGCGGCGCCAACGGCGGCCCCGCCGGAGATCTGCTCATCACGGTCAATGTGATGGCAGACCCCCGCTTTGAGCGTGAGGGGTACGACTTGTATCTGGAAAAGCAGGTTTCCTTCACCCAGGCCGCCCTGGGCGCAGAGCTCCAGATTGACACCATCGACGGCAAGGTGAAGTACACCCTGCCCGCCGGCACCCAGACAGGCACCACCTTCCGCCTGCGGGGCAAGGGCGTGCCCAATGTGCACGGACGGGGCCGGGGAGATCAGTACGTCACCGTGCGGGTGACGGTGCCCACCAACCTCACCGAGCAGCAGCGTGAGGCCCTGCGGGCTTATGCCGAGGCTATGGGGGAGGGGGAGCCTGCCCCGGGCACTCCGGTCAAGGGCTTTTTTGAGAACCTGAAGGAAGAGCTGAGCGACAAGCGCAAGGGCAAAAAGGGCAAGTAAACCGGGCGCTTTCCATGCCGGTTTCCCCTGTATCAGGCAGATAGGCAAAAAGGTGTTGCAGAGCAGATGCTCTGCAACACCTTTTTTGTTCCCTGTTTGTCTGCGCTTAGCAATCCACGGTGATGTTGTCCGTGCCGTGGGCTTCAAATTCGGTGATATAGGCGTCAATCCGGCGGTTTAGCTCGTCCAAATTGCTCTCGTCGATGGGCACATCCGCCATATCCCGGCGGGCCAAATCCTCCGCCAGAATCTCAAAAAACACGTTGTTTTCGTACTCCATAATGGCCTCGTGAATGCCGCCCTCGGCAAAGGCGCGCGAGGGAATCACCTGACCCTGATACACCTCCGCCAGGGTGGGCATCCCCTCCTCAACGGCCTTGGAGAAGAGAAGGCTTTCCACCTCATCGTAGTCGGCGAAGCGGTCCTCTCCCCGGGTAGAGTTGAGAATCCAGTTGCCGATATACGCCAAATCCAGCAGTCGGCGCAGCTGCTTGCGGGACAGTTCCAGCTCCATAGTTAAGCCCTCCTTTGACTGGAAACGATACCCTCCCTGTACAGGGGGGGCTACAGTATTCTATACAGGAACAGTGGGGTTTGTCAATGGGCATACTGGCGTCCGCCGGCGCATATGCTCCATACAGCTTTGACTGACGGAGTGTGATACCATGATTGGAGCCAGTGGAGAAAACAAATTAGTATTGCGAGGCCAGGTGGGGGACACGCCCCAATTTTCACACCGCAACCACGGGGTGGACTACTACACCCTTCCCCTGCGGGTGCCCCGGCTGTCCGGTGCGGAGGATGTGCTCAACCTGATCACCCCGGGGGAGGGCCTGGAGCTGTGGCAGGTGGGAGCGTGGGTGGAGGTGGAGGGGGAGGTGCGCTCCTACAACAACCGCTCAGGGGTGGGACGCCGCCTGGTGCTCACCGTACTGGTGCGGGCTGCCCGCCCGGCGGTGCCGGGGGAGGGGGAAAATCACCTCATCCTGTCCGGCTCGCTGTGCAAGCCGCCCATCCGCCGCCGCACCCCCCTGGGGCGGGAGATTTGCGACCTGCTCCTGGCGGTCAACCGGCCCTACGGGCGGGCTGACTACTTACCCTGCATTGCCTGGGGCTCTCTGTCCGCCCTGTGCGGACAGCTTCAGGTGGGAGATCCCCTGCGGATTGAGGGGCGGTTCCAAAGCCGCCAGTACCGCAAAGTGGTGGACGGGGAGGAGCAGGTGCGCACCGCCTACGAAGTCTCCATCATGAACCTGCTGGAGGAGTAAAGGGGGAGAGCAGCTGGGTACGGGTACACACCTGGCGCACCTTATCGCGGATGGCACGCAGGTCTGCGAAGGTATCCGGCTTCTTGGAGGGGTCACGGAGGAGTGCGGCGGGATGATAGATGGCGGTGAAAAACACCCCGTTGCGCTCCACCCATTGCCCGTGCTCCTGGGTGATTTTGTAGTTGTCGTGAATGAGCTGGTTGGCGGCAATGCGCCCCAGGCATACCACCACCTTGGGCTGGAGCAGGGCCATCTGCTGCCATAGATAGCCCATGCAGGCGGCCATTTCCCCGGCCTGGGGGTCACGGTTGCGGGGCGGACGGCATTTGACCACATTGGCGATGTAGAAGTTTTCCGTCCGGTGCAGGCCCACCAGGGCGAGCATTTCATCCAGCAGCTGCCCCGCCGCACCCACAAAGGGGCGGCCCTGCAAATCCTCCTGCTCTCCGGGGCCTTCCCCCACAAAGAGTACCTGGGCATCCTGCCGCCCATCCCCAAACACCACATGGGTGCGTGTCTGGGCCAGGGGGCAGTTTTGGCACTGGGCGCACTGCCCGGCCAGGGTATCCCATGCTAGCATGATAACCATCCTTCCCGATTCATCTTTGGACAATGATACCATAAATATTCCCCTGTGACCACAAAAATCTTGGCAGCAGGAGTGAAAATGAGGGTTGACAAATAGAGGAAGAACGAGTAGAATAGGCCCAACTTGATACCACACAGGCATTGATGAAGACCGCCGCTCACGGCGTCCGACAGAGAACGCGGGTCACCGACTGAGAGCCCGCCCCGGAAAGACGAGCAGGCGCAACACTTCTGAGCTGATGGTTCGAACCCCCCAAGGGGCGGTGTAGGGCTGTCCGTCTTCCCCACGTTACAGGGGCTCGAAAGAGGTTCCTTGTTGGAGGAGCAACACGGGTGGTACCGTGGAATTTAGTGAAATTTCACCCCGGATTGTAGCTATTTGCTGCAATCCGGGGTTTGTTTTTACTAGAAGCG
>CALXDR010000082.1 GCA_944387115.1 uncultured Oscillospiraceae bacterium | reverse complement strand
GTCACGCCTCACAACCCGCCGCTGTCCCTCGGCTTCCCTCCGACTCAGGGCAAACCCGGTCGGGCCTTGCCCGCCCTAAGCTTTACCCTTCGCTCCAGTCCATCCGAGGGGCGGCGGGGTTCGGACGCTTCTTTGTTGTCACGCCTCGCCTGCTCACGACGCCCGGCTTCCCTCCGTCTCGGGACAACCACGGCAGGCTCTGCCTGCCATACATGGTTATCCCTCGCTCCAGTCCATCCGGGCTGTTCGCGACGGCTCGGCGCTTCTTCTAAAAAACCGCCGCCGGACAGTAACCGGCGGCGGCTGAACGCATTACGCATTTGAACGTGCTGGCGGGCAATCAGGGCTCAATGCCCCGGGACACCAGGTACTTCTTGACCATCAATGCCACCTTGAAGGTGATGGCGTCATCAAATTCCCGCAGATCCAGCCCGGTGAGCTTTTTGATCTTCTCCAGGCGGTAGACCAGCGTATTGCGGTGTACGAAGAGCTTGCGGGCCGTCTCAGACACGTTGAGGTTGTTCTCGAAGAACTTGTTGATGGTGAACAAAGTCTCCTGATCCAGTGCGTCAATGGGATTCTTCTTAAACACTTCCTGGAGGAACATCTCGCACAGGGTGGTGGGCAGCTGATAAATCAGACGGCCAATCCCCAGGTTCTCATAGTTGATGATGGAGCGCTCGGTGTCAAACACCCGTCCTACCTCAATGGCCACCTGTGCCTCCTTGTAAGCCCGGGCCAGGTCACGCACATGGTTGACGATGGTGCCCACGCCCACCACGGTTTTGATGCCCAGCTCTCGGGTCAGAGTCTCCTGCACCGCCTGGGCGATTTTCTGTACATCCCGGGAGTCGTTCCCCTCGCCCAGCTGCTTGACCACCGCCATATCCGTCTCACTGATGGAGAGCACAAAATCACTCTGCCGGTCGGGATACAGCCCGCTGATGACATCCAGGGCGGATACATCGGGCACCCCCAGCTGGCGCACCAGAATCACCGCCCGGGGGGCCTCGGACACAAAGTGCAGCTCCTTGGCCCGGACATAAATATCCCCCAGCAAAATATTGTCGCACAGGATGTTCTTGACGAAGGTGGCCCGATCGTGCTTTTCCTCGTAATAGAGTTTCGCCCCATTGAGGGCGATGACCGCCATGGAGCAGGTGAGGGCGGACTGCTCGTCCTCCCCCCGGACAAACACTGCGTAATCAAACTGCCCGTTCCATCCCGGCAGGGTCTTGAAGGTAAACCCATTGCTCACCACCAGGGTGTCCTGCTCTGCGGCCAGCATGGCAGCCACGTTGCTCCACTTCTCCCCGATGCAGGACAACTCATTGCAGGCCACCACAGTCCCCTGCTCGTCGATCACGCCCACGGCACGGTCGGAGCAATCCTTCATCTGGAGGACAATGCTCTGGAAAATCCGGCTGGACATTGCTCAATTCCCCTTTCTCAACGAAGAAACCATTCGTTTTCGCTAAATTTGTTCTTGTGCAATTTGTCGCCCCCTATTATAGCCGTTTTTCTCGCTCTTTTCAATAGTTTTTTGAAATTTTTTTGGTGAATTTGCCGTGACTTTTGGCCCATCCGCCAAAAACTCCCCGCACGTTTCTCTGGCTTATTGCCGATTTTGTGCCAGCATCTTCCCCGCCGTCCATGGCCTGGAGCACGGAAAGGGGTGAACTTCTGTGAGAGAATACAAAGCAAATCCCCCCGTATCCGAAGATACCGGGTGCGCACAGCGGTTATGCGCAGGGATCCACCGCCCCAAACCGCTCATGCCCTTCCATCCCATTTAGAAATGCAGGGTCAACCTTCCGCCCCCCACGCCCTCAGCGCCGCCGCCTCATCCGGCGTCAGCGGCCGCCAGGCCCCCAGGGGGAGCGCCGGGTCCAGTGTGAGCGGCCCGAAGGCCACCCGTTTGAGGTATGTCACCGGCTTGCCCCGGGCGGCCATCATCCGCTTCACCTGGTGATACTTTCCCTCGTGAATGGTGATGCGCCCGCGGCTGGCAGGCTGGAGCACCTCCAGCCGTCCCGGCAAACAGCGGTATCCATCTGCCAGTACAATCCCCTGGGCTACCGCCTCCCCATCCTCCTGGTTCAGCACCCCATCCACTGTAAGCTCATACACCTTGTCTACATGATGACGGGGAGAGAGCAGCCAGTGGGCCAGCGGCCCATCGTCGGTGAGGAGGAGCAGCCCCTCCGTATCCTTGTCCAGCCTCCCCACGGGGAACAGCCCCCGGCGGCGGTAGTGCTCGGGCAGAAGGGAGAGCACCGTGGCCTCCCTGGCGTCCTCCGTGGCAGACACCACCCCGGCAGGCTTGTGGAGCATGATGTACACCGGCCCGCCCGGCTCCAGCGGCTGTCCGTCCACCCAGACCTCATCCCCCGTCTTTTCCTCCGGGCGGCGGCACACCTGCCCGGCCACCTGTACCCGGCCCGCCCGAATCAAATCCCTGGCCTCCTTGCGGCTCCACCGTCCGGTGGCCGCCAAACGCTTGTCCAAACGCTCCATACGCCATCTCCTCTCGGTTTTGCACAGTATAGCATACTCCGTCCCAAAAATACATAGGGTGGGATACAACGCATTGAAAGGGAGTGGTATCCCATGTTCCTCTTTACCGCTCGCATCCCCCGCCGCCGCCTGATGGCCGGGGGAATCACCGTCGGCCTGTGCGCCCTTGCCGTCATCACCGCCCTGGCCGTCACCTTCTCCAGCCGCAGCGTGACCACCGGCAGCCAAAGCGTCCGTGTCCGTACCAATGAAGACCGGCTTTCCTACCTCAATACTCTGGGCTGGCAGGTGTCAGAAACCGTTTTGCGCACCGAGGAACTGCGGATACCCGATACCCTGGATGCCAGCTACGAGGAATACCTGACCCTTCAAACCCAGCAGGGCTTTGATTTGCGCAGCTACTGCGGGCGCACCATCACCCGCTATGTCTATCAGGTGGAAAACCATCCCCAAAGCGCACAGGGGGTGGAGGCCGCCCTGCTGGTGTATCGCAGCCGGGTCATCGGCGGGCATATCCAGGCCGCAGACGGGTCCTTTGTCCAGCCCCTCACCTCCTCGGCCGCTGCCGCCAGCGCCCAGCCCACCCCCTCCCCCACATCCTGAACAACAATGCCGTGCAGCATGGAGCGGAACCATGCCCACGGCAAGCTTGTCTAAACGCAGCTCAGTTTTGCAAAAGGGACTGCGGGTCAAACCCCGCCTCCCTCTGGAAAGGGCCGATTTTTCCCCGGGGAAAAATCGGCCCTTTGTCCCTGGGCGCCGCCAGACGCCCGGGAAAAATCACAGCTGTGCGCTTCCGCCCAGCATATGTACATTGAGGTGAGGATAGGTCATCTCAATGCCCTCCTTGTCAAAGGTGGCCTTGAGCTGATCCATCACATCGAAATACACCGTCCAGTAGTCGCTGTTGTTGCACCAGGTGCGCACAACGTACTCAATGGCGCTCTCGTGATAGCCACACACCCGTACCATGGGGGGATTCTCCTTGTGTGCCAGAGGGTGCTCCGCCACCAGGCAGGCCAGCACCGCCTTCACGTGCTCGGTGTCGGCGTCGTAGGAGGCGGTCACCTTCCACTCCACCTGCCGCTTCTCCTCCACCGAGTAGTTGGTGATGTTGCTGTCCACAATGGCGCTGTTGGGAATCTGGATGCGCTTGTTGTCTGTGGTGTTCAGCTTGGTGTAGAACAGGCCGATTTCAGTCACCGTGCCAGAGCAGCCGCCAGCGTCCACATAGTCCCCCAGGGTAAAGGGCTTGGAGGCCAGAATCTGCAATCCGCCCGCCACATTGGACAGGAAGTTTTGCAGAGCCAGCGACAGGGCCAAGCCTGCCACCGACAGCAGCGCCACCAGGGAGGTCACCGGGATGTCCAGGCACCCCAGCACCACCAGTACCATCACGCACAGCAATACCGCCTTGATGGCGTTGCGCAGCAGCCGGCGTACCATCGCGTCCAGCTGGGCGGCACGATTCAGCGCCCCGTCCACCAACCGCAGCACAATTTTGATGACGACCAGACATACCAGGGCCACAATCAGCGCCCTGAGCACCTTCTCCAGCGTCAACCCTGCCACACTGCCGTTGAGTATCGCATTCAAACTGGCATCTACAGAGCTGCCAGCCAGGAACGGCATCTTCCCCAACAAATCCATGCACCTCTTTCCGAAAATATCGTCGGTATTCTACCATATCCCCGGAATTCTGACAAGAGGAGATTCCCCAATCCCCCGATAAAAGCGCAGCAGAGGGCGGGCATGGCACTGCGTTCCGTGTCGGGCGCAGGTGCCGTATCAGGAATCCGTGCCGTGTGTGGAACGTGCGCCGTGCCCGGTATCCGTACCTTGCCCGGTATCTATACCTTGCCTGGTATCCGTACCTTGCCTGGTATCTGTACCTTGCCTGGTATCTGTACCTTGCCTGGTATCTGTACCTTGCCTGGTATCTGTACCTTGCC
>CALXDR010000081.1 GCA_944387115.1 uncultured Oscillospiraceae bacterium | reverse complement strand
CACGCCGACTTCGGCGGCGAGGTGGAGCGCATTTTGAAGATGGTCAACGGCGTCATCCTGCTGGTGGACGCCGCAGAAGGCCCCATGCCCCAGACCCGCTTCGTCCTCTCCAAAGCCCTGGAGCTGGGACACCGGGTCATTGTGGTGGTCAACAAGATTGACCGCCCCGACCAGCGCATCCACGAGGTGGTGGACGAGGTGCTGGAGCTGCTGCTGGATTTGGACGCCACCGAGGAGCAGCTGGACTCCCCCATGCTCTTCTGCTCCGGCCGGCAGGGCACTGCCTCCTATTCCCCCGAGGAGGCCGGCACCGACCTGGTCCCCCTCTTCGAGACCATTTTGGACTATATCCCCGCCCCCGAGGCGGAGACAGACGCCCCCTTCCAGATGCTCGTATCCTCCATCGACTACAACGAGTTTGTGGGGCGCATCGCCATCGGCCGCATTGAGCGCGGCACCATCAAGCAGAACCAGGAAATTGCCGTGTGCAACTACCACACCCCCGACGTCCCCCCTGTCAAGGCCAAGGCGGTGTCCCTGTACACCTTCGACGGCCTGGGCCGTGTCCCCGTCACCGAGGCCTCTGCCGGTGAAATCATTGCCATGAGCGGCATGGGTGAAATCACCATCGGCGACACCATCTGCGCCCCCTCCGCCCCGGAGCCCATTGAGTTTGTGAAAATCTCCGCCCCCACCCTGGAGATGACCTTTTCCGTCAACGACTCCCCCTTTGCCGGGCGGGAGGGCAAGTTTGTCACCAGCCGCCAGCTGAGGGAGCGGCTGTTCCGTGAGACCTTGAAGGACGTCTCCCTCCGGGTCAGCGAAACCGAGGACTCCACCGACGCCTTCAATGTGGCCGGGCGGGGGGAGATGTCCCTGTCCATCCTCATCGAGACCATGCGCCGGGAGGGGTACGAATTCCAGGTTTCTCCCCCCCGTGTGCTCTACCAGGAAATTGACGGGGTGAAGTGCGAGCCTGTGGAGCGCCTGGTGGCGGATGTCCCCTCGGACAATGTGGGCGCAGTGATGGAGAAGCTGGGCTCCCGCAAGGGCGAGTTCCTCTCCATGACCCCCGTGGGCAACCGCATGAAGCTGGAGTTCCTGGTGCCCTCCCGTGGCCTGTTTGGCTACCGCAACGAATTCCTCACCGATACCAAGGGCGAGGGCATCATGGCCTCTGTGTTTGAGAAGTACGCGCCCTTCAAGGGGGAGATTCAGCGCCGCAACACCGGCTCCCTGGTGTCCTATGAAACCGGCGAGTCCGTGACCTACGGTCTGTTCTCCGCCCAGGAGCGTGGGGCGCTGTTCATCGGCCCCGGCGTGCCTGTGTACGCCGGCATGGTGGTGGGCCTGTGCCCCAAGCAGGAGGATATCACCGTCAACGTCTGCAAGCGCAAGCAGCTGACCAATATGCGTGCCTCCGGCTCGGATGACGCCCTGCGCCTGGTGCCCCCCCGTCAGCTCTCCCTGGAGCAGTGCCTGGAGTTTTTGGCGGATGACGAGCTGCTGGAAGTCACCCCTGAAAACCTCCGCCTGCGCAAGCGCATCCTCAACCACGAGCAGCGCATGAAGGCCCTCAAGAGCGGCCGCAGCTGACCAGATGTCCACACTGCTGCACATTTGCTGCGCGCCCTGCTCCATCTCCTGCATCCAGCAGCTGCGGGAGATGGACATTGAGCCCGTAGGATTTTGGTATAACCCCAACATCCATCCTTTTTTGGAGTATAAGGCCCGCCGGGATACCCTGCGCCAATATGCACAGGAGATTGGACTGGAGCTGCGGGAGGTGGACTTTTACGGCCTGCGCCAGTTCACCGCCGCCGTGGCCCAGCACTCCGACCAGCGGTGCGGCTATTGCTACACCTGCCGCCTGGAGGAAACGGCGAAATATGCCGCCCAGCATGGCTTTACCCACTTCTCCACCACCCTGCTGGTCTCCCCCTATCAGAACCGGGAGATGATTTGCGCCATCGGTGAGAAGATGGGGGAGCGGTACGGCGTCACCTTCGCTGCCCACGACTTCCGCCCCGGCTTTTCCCACGGGCAGGAGGAGGCCCGCTCCCAGCAGCTGTATATGCAAAAATACTGCGGCTGTATTTACAGCGAGGAGGACCGCTTCTCCAACCGCCGCAAAAAAGAGCTGCACAAGCTGCACAAGCAGCAGGCTCAGACCGCCCAAGCCCAACAGGGCCAGTGACGCTCCCCCGCGCTGCACAAATGCGCAAGCCCCCGTTTTCCCGGTGTATTGCCGGGAAAACGGGGGCTTTTTTACCCCAGGCACCTCCACAATCCCCATAGGAGCAGTGCCCAAATGGCCACAATGGACAGGGCGTAATGCCACCACTTTGGTCAGATACGCAAAACACGTCTCACACCAACGCCTCAGCCAGCGCCTGGCTGCCGCAGTTCCAATCCTCTGCGGGCACGGTGAGCTTGCGCATAATGGTCTGCCGGGTGACAATGCCAATGAAGACCCCCCGGTCGTCCACCACGGGAATAAAGCTCTGGCGCAAAGCCCGGTCCAGCAGCTCCCCCATCGCCACCCGCACGCTGGCGGCGGGGTTGAACCCGTCCCGCAGGATGGTGCGCAGCGGCACCCGCTCCTGAGCCCGCAGACTGTTATCCCGGTGGTCCAGGATGCTCCATAGGAAGTCCCCCTCACTCACAGTCCCCACATATTTCCCCTCCCGGTTGAGTACCGGCAGGGCTGTATATCCACAGCGGCGCAGCTTCTCCAGCCCCTGGCGCAGCGTGTAGTCGTCATAGAGGTAGTCCACCTGCACTTTGGGGGTCAAAAGGGAAATTACATTCACATTGCTTCTCCTCTCCCAGTGTTCACTGCCAGGATGTATGCGTTTTAGACGCCGTGCCCCCTCCCGCTGAGGTCCAGCGGTCTGGCGCAGCCCCAATCTCCATTCTCTTTTGCCCCCATTATACCAGAAGCTCGCAAATAATCCACCCTGGATTTGTGAACTTTATGCGCCTCCACTCTCCCTTGCTTTTCCGCCTCCAATCGGCTAAAATGGGCATAGCAGCTGGGGTTTCACAGAGATTCCAGCATAACCCCAAGAAAGGCGGTGGCCCCATGGCCATTCGAGAAGGCGAAATTTATACAGGGCGCATGGAGGGCTATGCCAGCGACGGCTCCGCCATTGCCCGCATTGATGGCATGGTGGTCTTTGTCCGGGGCGGCGTCCGGGGCGAGGAGGCGGACATCTATATCGAGCACGTGGGCCATGCCGCCGCATGGGGGCATATCGTCCGCCTGCGCACCGCCTCCCCCCAGCGCCGGGAACCGGACTGCCCCTATTACGGCGCTTGCGGCGGCTGTCAGTTCCGCCACATGGATTATGAGGAAGAGTTGGAGAGCAAGCGCCTGCGGGTGGAGGACGCCCTCCACCGGATTGGCGGGCTGAGCCTGCCTGTCCCCGTCATTCACGGGGCGCAGTGTCCCCAGCGCTATCGGAATAAGGTGCAGTTCCCCATCTCAGGCAGGGCAATCGGGTACTATCAGGGGCGCACCCACCAGGTGGTGGATATCGCAGACTGCCTGCTCCAGCCTCAGCTGGACAGCGCCTGCCGCCAGGCTGTGGCAGAGTGGATGTCCGCCTGCCGTGTCCCCGCCTACGACGAGCGCTCCGGCGCCGGACTGCTCCGCCACCTCTACCTGCGCACCAACCAGGCCGGCGAGGTGTTGTGCTGCCTGGTGGTAAACGGCCGGGAAATTCCCCAGCCCCAGGATTTGATTGCCCGTTTGCAGGCCGCCGCCCCCGGTCTGGTGGGGGTGGTGCTCTCCATCAACACCCGCAAGACCAATGTGATTTTGGGCAAGGAGTTTTCCACCCTGTGGGGACGGGACTGGCTGGAGGAAACCCTGTGCGGACACACCTTCCGCCTGTCTGTGCCCTCCTTCTTTCAAATCAACCATCCCCAGACGGAAGTGCTCTACAGCCGCGCGCTGGAATTCGCCCAGCTCACCGGGCGTGAAACGGTGGTAGACCTGTACTGCGGCATTGGCACCATCACCCTCACCATGGCGCCCCATGCCGCCCGGGTAATCGGGGTGGAGGTGGTGCCCCAGGCAATCGAGGACGCCAAAGAGAACGCCCGCCGCAATGGCCTGGCGGAGAAAACCCGCTTTGCCTGCGGAGACGCCGCCCAGCTGGCCCTCCAGCTGGAGCAGGAGGGCATCCGCCCCGACGTGGTGGTGGTGGACCCGCCCCGTAAGGGCCTGGCCCCTGAGGTGGTGGATACCATCGCCCGGATGTCCCCCCGGCGGGTGGTCTACGTCTCCTGTGACCCCGCCACCCTCGCCCGGGATGTGGCCCGGTTCTCCTCCCTGGGCTATGCCGCCACCCAGGCCGAGGCGGTGGACCTCTTCCCGAGAACTGCACATGTGGAGAGTGTGGTTCTGTTGACTAAAGCACATGAGTAAAAGTGTAAAAAAGTCTGGCAGGCGGTGCGGGGACGCACCGC
>CALXDR010000080.1 GCA_944387115.1 uncultured Oscillospiraceae bacterium | reverse complement strand
TGTACTTCTCATTCTTAATGTTCATGGCCCCGCCCCAGGTAAACAGCTTGGCATGGCGGGCATTGCGGGCGGGCATCACGCAGTCAAAGAAATCCACGCCCCGGGCCACCGCCTCGATGATGTTGGAGGGAGTGCCCACACCCATCAAATATCTGGGCTTATCCACCGGCATATGAGGCTCCACCGCCTCAATGATACGGTACATCACATCCGTGGGTTCCCCCACCGCCAGCCCGCCAATGGCATAGCCGTCGCAGTCAATCTTGGCCGTCTCCTTCATATGCCACACCCGCAAATCCTCGAAGGTCGCCCCCTGATTGATGCCAAAGAGCATCTGTCCGGGATTGACGCATCCGGGCAGCTGGTTGAGCCGGTCGTGCTCCGCCTTGCACCGTGCCAGCCACCGCAGCGTGCGCTGGCAGGACTTCTGGGCATATTCATAGGTGGCGGGATTCTCCACGCACTCGTCAAACGCCATGGCAATGTCGCTGCCCAGATTGGACTGAATGCGCATGGACTCCTCCGGCCCCATAAAAATCTTTCGCCCGTCGATGTGGGAGGAGAAGGTAACGCCCTCTTCGGTAATCTTGCGCAGCCCGGACAGAGAAAATACCTGAAACCCGCCGGAATCGGTGAGCATCGGCCCATCCCATCTCATAAACTTGTGCAGACCGCCCATCTCCCGCACCACTTCATCTCCGGGCCGCAAGTGGAGGTGATAGGTGTTGGACAGCTCCACCTGACACCCCAGTTCCTTCAAATCATGGGCAGACACCCCGCCCTTGATGGCCCCCTGGGTGCCCACATTCATAAATACAGGCGTCTGGACGGTGCCGTGGGCGCAGGTGAATACCCCCCGCCGGGCCTTTCCCTCTGTTTTGGTTACCTGAAACATTGTTGCTCCTCTCCCAGTCCCACGCAGGAACTGTGCGTTCTCTTCCTCCACCGGTCAGGTGATGCACATGGCGTCCCCAAAGCTGAAGAAGCGGTAGCGCTCCCGCACCGCCTCCTCATACGCAGCCAGCACCGGCTCCCGTCCGGCCAGCGCAGAGACCAGCATGATGAGGGTGGACTCGGGCAGATGGAAGTTGGTCACCAGACCATCCATCACCTTAAACCGGTATCCGGGGTGGATGAAGATGCTGGTCCACCCCGCCTTGGCAGTCATGGTGCCGTCCTCTGCCGCCCAGCTCTCAATGGTACGGCAGGAGGTGGTGCCCACGCAGATGACCCGTCCCCCCGACGCCTTGGTCTGGTTGATGATGTCCGCCGTCTCCTGGGAGATCACGCAGTACTCTGCGTGCATCTGGTGCTCGTCCAGATGCTCCGCCTTCACCGGACGGAAGGTGCCCAGCCCCACATGTAGGGTCACATAGCACACCTTCACGCCCATCTCCTCCACCTGTGCCAGCAGCTCCGGGGTGAAGTGCAGCCCCGCCGTGGGGGCTGCGGCAGAGCCGACTACCTTGGAATACACCGTCTGATACCGCTCCCGGTCCTGCAGCTCTTCCCGGATGTAGGGCGGCAGCGGCATTTTCCCCAGCCGCTCCAGCGTCTCCAGGAAGATGCCCTCATACTCGAAGCGCACCAGGCGGTTTCCGCCCTCCAGCTCGTCCACCACCTGGGCGGTGAGCTCTCCATCTCCAAAGCTGATTTTGGCTCCCTTGTGCAGCTTTCGTCCGGGCCGCACCAGGCATTCCCACACCTTCTCGCCCCGGTCAATGAGGAGCAGCACCTCACAGGCGCCCCCCGTCTCCCGCTTCCCGATGAGGCGGGCGGGCAATACCCGGCTGTTGTTGAGCACCAGGCAGTCCCCCGCCCGCAGCAGCTTGGGCAGATCATAGAAGTGCATATGCTGCCTGGCCCCGGTGCGTTTGTCCAGCGTGAGCAGTCTGGAGCCGTCCCGCCGCTCCAGCGGGGTCTGGGCAATCAGCTCTTCTGGCAAATCAAAGTAAAAATCTGAAGTTTTCATCGTCTTAGCTCACCGTGATTCCCGTATAGTAGAAGGAGAGAATCTCCCGATATGTACATCCCTGCTTGGCCATGGCCAGCGCGCCGTATTGGCTCATGCCCACATTGTGGCCCCATCCGGCCCCTGCAAAGGTGAACACGCCATCCTTGCCGTAGCTCTCGCCGGTTCCCGTGGTCACCTGGCTCACGCCGCCGTCGGTAATCACATAGGCGCTGTTGCCCAGGGATACCTGCCCGCCGCTGCCGTTGACGGCATACATCCCAGACAGTCCGCCGGACACACCCTGCCCGTTCACCTTCACTGACCCGCTCACTGCGTCAGCCAGCTGGTAGCGGTAGGAGCGGAATCCGAAGGTGCGCACCATTTTGCTGGCCGACAGCCGATAGACCTTGCCGTTTTTGTCTGTAAAGGCCACCTCCAGCGGGTTTCCAGAATCCGTCAGGCTGGAGATTTTCACAGACACAATGGTGGCCGAAGCCCCAATCTTGCTCTTGAGCTCATCCCCGGTGAAGGACTTGGTCCAGTTGTAGCCGGGGATGGTGATGGTGGCCTCATAGGGGTCCACCTTTCCCACCAGATAGGGGTAGCTGCTCTGGTTGCTCCCCCACACCACCGAGGAGCTCTCACTGGCGCCGCCGTTGGAGGAGTAGTAGACCATGCTGGCATAGCGCCCATTGTAGGTGCCCACCTGTCCCGCCGTCTCATCCACTGCGGCGTCCGAGTTGTCCTTGGCCAGCTGCCGGCCGGTGTAGGCCTGGCAGTCCACATCGGGGCACACGTCAAAATGATACCCGCTGTGCCGGCCGAGATTGGCCATCACATAGGTGCGGGCACACACCGCCTGGGCCTTGAGGGCTTCCCGGTCCCAGCTGGCGGACATCTCCGTGGGCACCACGCCTTTCACGTAGTCCTCCAGGCCCAGAATGTTGACCACCGTCAAATCTCCGCCGCCAATGCGCTCATAGCGGAAGCCGCCATAGTACTTCATCCCCCGAAACCATGTGACCGCCTTGGTGGAGCTGCTCCCCGTGCGGTCGGGCATCACGCCCAGTCCGGTGCCGGAACCTTTGTCGTCGTACTGGAATAGAATGGTGTTGGTTCCGGTCTTGACAACGCTCACGCCATACTCCGAGGTGCCCACAATGGTGGCGGAAATGCCGTACATACTCTTCAGGGTGCTCTGCATCTGCACAGCGCCCGGCCGGCTGGTGAAGTTGCCCACCCGCACAAAGTACAGCCCGCCGATATAGGCCACAAACCCGCCGCTGTACCGGCTGGCCACACTATACGCCTTGTCAAAGGTGGCGTAGCTGCCTGGCAGCTGCGTGTGATAGCACCCCACCGCCACGGAAGAGCTTGTCAGCTGCTCGTGATAAGAGGTGTACCCATTGTACCTGCCATAGTACACATTCAGCGTCTCCACCACTGAAATGGCCGTCTCGGAGGTATAACCCAGGGATACAAACTGGTTGGACTGATTGAAATAGCCCAGCCGGTAGCCGGAGCCAACTTCATTGGCCAGATTGGCCCCGTCCAGACTACCGCTGCCGTAGGCCAGGCCGACACGCACCATCTGGCTGGATGACACTCCCCGCGCTACAGGCAGCGTCTCTTCCACGCCCGCGTGGGCATGGGCCACAGGAGTGGCAGATAGCCCCAGAGGCAGTGCCAGGGCCGCAGCCAGACAGGCGCCCACAAACTGCACGATTTTCTTTCTCATATACCGTCCCCATTTCTATGATTTCCAGACGGAGCGCATTGACACTTTCACAGGCCAATGTTATCCTAGAAAAAATGTTTCCCATTCACAGGGATTCATCGTCTATTATAGTACATCCCACACCAATCTTTCAACCACATCTTTCAGGAATTTTCTTCCCAATCAACCCAGGAGGTTATGACAATGCACAAGTATCAGGTAGGTATCATCGGAGGCACCGGCATGGTGGGGCAGCGGCTGGTCACGCTGTTGGCAGATCATCCCTGGTTCCAGCTCACCCTCATCGCCGCCAGCGCCCGCTCAGCGGGCCAGCGCTATGAGGATGCAGTCTCCGGCCGCTGGGCCATGGATGTGCCCATTCCAGACAAGGCCCAGGATTTGCTGCTCTATGACGCCCAGGCGGATGTTGCCGCCATTGCAGGCCAGGTGGACTTTGTCTTTTGCGCTGTGGATATGCCCAAGCAGGAGCTGCAAGCCCTGGAGGAGGCCTATGCCAAGGCCGAGTGCCCCGTGGTGTCCAACAACTCCGCCCACCGGCAGACCGCCGATGTGCCCATGGTCATTCCCGAGGTCAACCCGCAGCACCTCTCGGTGATTCCCGCCCAGCGCCGCCGCCTGGGCACCCAGCGGGGGTTCATCGCCACAAAATCCAACTGCTCCATCCAGAGCTATGTCCCCGCCCTCACCGCCCTACAGGACTTTGGCCTTGCCCGCATCCTGGTGTGCACCTATCAGGCCATTTCCGGCGCAGGGCGTACCTTCAAAACCTGGCCGGAGATGGTAGACAACCTGATTCCCTACATCAGCGGCGAGGAGGAGAAGAGCGAGCAGGAGCCGCTGAAGGTGTGGGGCACGGTGAAAGACGGGGTGATTGTCAACGCCTCCGCCCCCGCCATTACCGCCCAGTGTATGCGGGTTCCGGTGTCCAACGGACACACTGCGGCGGTGTTCGTCTCTTTCCGCAGCCGCCCCACCCAGGAGCAGATTCTTCAGGCGTGGAGCACCTTCCAGGGCCGTCCCCAGCAGCTGAACCTGCCCACTGCGCCCAGGCAGTTCCTCCACTACTTTGACCAGCCCGACCGCCCCCAGGTCAAGCTGGACCGGGAACTGGAGGGAGGCATGGGAATCTCCATCGGGCGGCTCCGTCCCGACAGCCAATATGACTACAAATTCGTCTCCCTGTCCCACAACACCCTCAGAGGAGCCGCCGGCGGCGCTGTACTGCTGGCGGAGCTGCTGTGCGCCGAGGGGTATATCACCCCCCGCTGACACGGCTCCTGTCGCCCCTCGCTCCGGTCCGGCCGAGCGGTGAATGAACATCAGTCCCGTGTTTGCGGGGATATTTCCCCGGGAAAACACTCTGCTCAGGGGAAATGGGGCGACAATTTCGCCAGAAATCGAGCTCTATTTCCCCTCCATTCCCCCTCACAAAAGTCCCTGGACTTTTGTGAGATAGCTCCGGGGGCTCCGCACTTCTTCGTTGTCATGCTGCGCCTGTTCGCAACGGCTGGCTTCACTCCGATTCGGAACAAAACCGGGT
>CALXDR010000079.1 GCA_944387115.1 uncultured Oscillospiraceae bacterium | reverse complement strand
TCCGCCTGGGGGAAATACTCCCTGAGCACTGACCCGTGAAATGCTCCGCTGCCATGGGCATCGTCAAAGGGCAAATCCCAGGCATATCCCCAGCCGGAGAGAGAAGCCGTGCGCTCCTCACCCACCGCCTGGGTTTCCGGGTCATAGGACCAGCATGAAAACGCCCCCTCCGTGTGGAGCATCGGCCCCAGCATATGGATCCCATCGGAACAAAACCAACCCACTGCTGCGGCAGATATGCACACCACTAGGGCCACTGCCACAGCGATATACCGCTTACGACCTATTTTCCCCATTTCTCCCATTCCTCCCGTACACAATCTGGTCAGCACACACCGGCTTCTATGGCAATCAATCCTTGCTTATGGCGCTGAATGTCCTTATTTTGTATCGCAGACCTTATGCAATGCCCAATTTCTATGTGCACTTCTTATATTTATCCTGTCAGCGCATTTCAACCACCGCTTTCTGCATCATCCTATTTACCCATACTTTCCCTTTCCTTGATTGTACACCAATCCCCAAAAATATGCAAGCGGAATTTTATGATGTTCTGCCCCCATCCTGCATGGCTTCAGCGCTCCCCGAGCAGCGTCCCCCCTCCTTCCAATCCTTGCAATTGACAACCACGCCCTCAGCGGGTATACTGAGGGGGAACTGCGGGGGAGGTGACCCTTCCGCCGCAGAGCTCCTGACATCAAGCGTCTGCCTCTGCGGATTCTGCGTGAAAGGTGCCGCCCAATTCTCATCAAGTTCCTATGGAAACCGGAATGGCTGCGCCCTGTCAGGAGCAGCCATTTTTTGTATTTTGGAGGTTTTGATATGCAGACACGTGTTGCAGTGATGGGTATCGTGGTGGAAAACCTGGATTCGGTGGAACACCTCAACACCCTGTTGCACGAGTACGGAGACTACATCGTGGGCCGCATGGGCATTCCCTATCGGAAGCGGAGCATCAACATTGTCTCCATCGCCATTGACGCCCCCCAGGACGTCATCTCCACCCTGTCGGGAAAAATCGGCAAGCTGCCCGGCATCAGCGTAAAGACCGCCTATTCCAATGTGTTCAGCGATGAATGACCAGACAAAAGCCCTGATTGACCGGCTGGAGGCCACACACACCCTCTCCCTGGACGAGTACGCCTATCTGGTGGAGCACCAGACCGAGCAGGCCGCCGCCTACGCCGCCCAGCGGGCCTTCGCCGTGCGAACGCAGATCTACGGCACAGATGTGTACATCCGTGGCCTGATTGAAATCAGCAGCGTGTGCGCCAACGACTGTTACTACTGCGGCCTGCGCCGCTCCAACCGCCGCTGCCAGCGCTACCAGCTCACCCAGGAGGAAATTCTGGACTGCTGCCGGGAGGGGTACCGGCTGGGCTTTCGCACCTTTGTGCTCCAGGGGGGCGAAAACGCCGTTTACAGCGTGGAGGACATCTGCCAGGTGGTGCGGAGCATCAAGGGGGCCTTCCCCCACTGCGCCGTGACCCTCTCCCTGGGGGAGTTCCCCCGCGGGGCCTATCAGGCCATGCGTGAGGCTGGGGCAGACCGCTATCTGCTCCGCCATGAAACTGCCGACCCCGACCACTACAGGCTGCTCCATCCCCCTGAGATGTCCTTTGAGGCCCGCATGGACGCCCTCCACCACCTCCATGACCTGGGCTTTCAAACCGGCTGCGGGTTTATGGTGGGCTCCCCCCACCAGACCCCCCGCACCCTTGCCAAGGACCTGAAGTTTGTGGAGGTGTTCCAGCCGGAGATGTGCGGCATCGGGCCGTTTATCCCCCAAAAGGACACCCCCTTCCGGGACGCCCCGCCGGGCACCGCCGAGCAGACCTGCTATCTGCTCTCCCTGCTGCGCCTCATCAAGCCCAATCTGCTCCTCCCCGCCACCACCGCCCTGGGCACCATCCGCCCGGACGGGCGGGAGCGGGGACTGGCGGCGGGGGCCAATGTGGTCATGCCCAACCTCTCCCCCCTGCCGGTGCGCAAGAAGTACGCCCTGTACGACGGCAAAATCTGCACCGGGGACGAGGCGGCCCAGTGCATCCACTGCCTGTCCCGCCGGGTGGCCTCAGTGGGCTGCCGCCTGGTCACCGCCCGGGGCGACATCATCCAAACAGCTTCTGACCGGAAGAGCGAGGCACTTCCCCTCCTCTGACCATAAGAAAGGAATTTGACTATGACAGTATACAATCCCAAGTCCCTCCACGCCGAGGAGTTTATCAACCACCAGGAGATTCTCGACACCCTGGAATACGCCTGGGAAAACCGGCACAACATCCCCCTGATTGAACGCATTTTGGAGAAGGCCCGGCCCAAGCGCACCGCCGGCGGCGTACACTGTGCCGGCCTGACCCACCGGGAGGCCTCCGTGCTGCTGGCCTGCGACCTCCCCGAGCAGACAGCGCAGATCCACCGGCTGGCAGAGGAGATTAAACTGGCCTTCTACGGCAACCGCATTGTTATGTTCGCCCCCCTCTACCTGTCCAACTACTGCGTCAACGGGTGCGTTTACTGTCCATATCACGCCCAAAACCGCCATATCACCCGGAAAAAGCTCACCCAGGAGGAAATCCGGCAGGAGGTCATCGCCCTACAGGATATGGGGCACAAGCGCCTTGCCATCGAGGCCGGGGAGGACCCCGTCCACAATCCCCTGGACTATATTCTGGAGTCCCTCCACACCATCTACAGCGTCAAGCACAAAAACGGGGCCATCCGCCGGGCCAATGTGAACATTGCCGCCACCACGGTGGAGGACTACCGCAAGCTGAAGCAGGCGGGCATCGGCACGTACATCCTCTTCCAGGAGACCTATCACAAGCAGAGCTATGAGGCCCTCCACCCCACCGGCCCCAAGCACAACTACTGCTATCACACCCAGGCCATGGACCGTGCCATGCAGGGCGGCATCGACGATGTGGGGCTGGGGGTGCTCTTCGGGCTGGAGAAGTACCGGTATGAGTTTGCCGGTCTGCTCATGCACGCCGAGCACCTGGAGGCGGTGTACGGCGTGGGCCCCCACACCATCAGCGTCCCCCGCATCAAGCGGGCCGATGACATCGACCCCACCGCCTTTGACAACGGCCTGAGCGACGCCCTGTTTGAACACGTCATTGCCTGCATCCGCATCGCCGTCCCCTACACCGGCATGATCATCTCCACCCGTGAGAGCCAGCAGGTGCGGGCACGGGCGCTGCGCCTGGGCATCTCCCAAATCAGCGGCGGCTCCCGCACCTCCGTGGGCGGCTATACCGAGGCGGAGCGCCCCCACGATTCCGAGCAGTTTGACGTGTCCGACCAGCGTACCCTGGACGAGGTGGTGTCCTGGCTGATGGAGCAGGGGCACATCCCCTCCTTCTGCACCGCCTGCTACCGGGAGGGGCGCACAGGGGACCGCTTCATGAGCCTGTGCAAGAGCGGGCAAATCCTCAATTGCTGCCATCCCAACGCCCTGATGACCCTGGAGGAATATCTGGCCGACTACGCCACCCCAGACACCCGCCGCATTGGCCGCGCCCTCATCGCCCAGGAGCTAGAGAAGATTCCCAACCAGCGGGTGCGCACCCTGGCCGCCCAGCACATCGAGGACATCCGGGCCTCCAACCGCCGGGATTTCCGCTTCTGAGGAGGGTGCGCCATGGGACTCAACCACCAGGTATCCGCCGAGCGGGTACACATCGGCTTTTTCGGCCTGCGCAATGCGGGCAAGTCCAGCCTTGTCAACCGGGTGACCGGGCAAAACCTGTCGGTGGTGTCTCAGGTCAAGGGCACCACCACCGATCCGGTGCGCAAGGCCATGGAGCTGCTCCCCATCGGCCCGGTGGTCATCATCGACACCCCCGGCCTGGACGATGAGGGGGCCTTGGGGGAGGAGCGGGTGCGCCGGGCCAGGCAGGTGCTCGATCAGACGGACATCGCCGTACTGGTGGCGGACGCCACCCAGGGCCTGCAGCCGGTCCACCGGGAGCTGATGCAGCTGCTGGACAGCCGGGGCGTGCCCTATGTCATCGCCCACAACAAAGCCGACCTCACCACACCCCCCGCCGCCACCCCAGAGGGGGAAATTTGGGTGAGCGCCGCCCAGGGCACCAACATCCACGCCCTCAAGGAGCTGATTGCCAAGCGGGCAAAGCACACCGGAAACCAGCGGGAGCTGCTCGGCGGCCTCATCGCCCCCGGACAGCTGGCAGTGCTTGTCACCCCCATCGACAGCGCCGCCCCCAAGGGCCGTCTCATCCTCCCCCAGCAGCAGACCATCCGCAGCATTCTGGATGCGGGGGCCATCCCCGTGGTCACCCGGGAGACAGAGCTTCCCCTGACCTTGTCCAGCCTGGGGCGCAAGCCCCAAATCGTGATTACCGACTCCCAGGTGTTCGGCCTGGTGGACAAGTGTACCCCCCAGGACATTCTGCTCACCTCCTTTTCCATTCTCTTTGCCCGCTACAAGGGGGATTTGCACCGCACCGTCCTGGGGGCAGCACGGCTGTCCACCCTGCAAGATGGCGACAGGGTGCTCATCTCCGAGGGATGTACCCACCACCGCCAGTGCGGGGACATCGGCACCCAAAAGCTCCCCCGCTGGATTTCCGACTATACGGGCAAGCAGCTCCAATACGCCTTCACCTCCGGGGGCGAATTTCCCCAGCAGGTTGACGGCTACGCCCTGGTGGTGCACTGCGGCGGGTGTATGCTCAACCATCGGGAGATGTACGCCCGGCTGGAGCGCTGCGCCCAAAGTCAGGTGCCTGTCACCAACTACGGCATTGCCATTGCCCAGATGCACGGGATGCTGGGCCGTGCCCTCAAGCCCTTCCCCGCACTGTACCGGCAGTGGGCGCAGTGTACCCGGGCAGAGGGAACTGCCCGCTGTCCCGGAGAGTGCGTCCACCCCTGTTAAAACACCAAACCGGGCCAACGGCAGGATGCGCTGCCGTCGGCCCGGTCTTGATTTGGGCATTCCCATGCCCATGATCCCCTCCGGCGATGCCCTTCACAACACGCACCGCAGGAACATCTGCACAATCCCCTTTGCCCACCCAAGCCATACGGGCACAACCTGGTGGAGCATCTCTTCCGCCTGGGCAATCTGCTGGGGCGTCAGCGTCCCCGCCGCCTGAAACACACTGCCCACCGCCTTGGTATCCCCCAGGGCTATCATCCCTATGGCGTGGTCCCCCAGGGCAAAATACTCGCCCACCGCCACTGCGCCCACCGAGAGCTCGCCCACTGCCAGTGCGCCA
>CALXDR010000078.1 GCA_944387115.1 uncultured Oscillospiraceae bacterium | reverse complement strand
CCGCCCTGTGCGATTTGGGGCTGTGCTATGAAAACGGCGAAGGTGTGGCGCAGGACGAGGCCAAGGCCGCAGAATGCTACCTCCAGGCCGCCCAGCAGGGCCACGCCCCCGCCCAGACCAACCTGGCCTTTTGCTGTGAACGGGGCATTGGCGTGGCGCAGGATTTGGAGCAGGCCGTGGCGTGGTATCAGCGCGCCGCCCAACAGGGGTATCCCCGGGCAATCTATAACCTGGGGGTATGCTATGAACACGGCGAGGGTGTGCCCAAGGACGAGGCCAAAGCCGTAGAGTTCTACCGCCAGGCGGCCCAGCAGGGCTATGCCTCCGCCCAATGCAACTTGGGGTATTGCTATGCCCACGGCGTCGGCGTGGAAGAGAATCACGAGATGGCTGTGACCTGGTATGAGCAGGCCGCCCAGCAAGATTACCCCCGGGCACTGTACAACCTGGCCCTCTGCTACGAGGACAGCCAGGGCGTGGAGCAGGACATAGACAAAACCATTGCCTGCTACCAGCGTGCCGCCCAGCTGGGTCACCCCGCCGCCCAGTCCAACCTCGGGGTACACTATGAGCAGGGGGACGGCGTGCCCAAGGACGAGGCCAAAGCCGTGGCGCTCTACCGCCAGGCCGCCCAGCAGGGGAATGTGATTGGGCAATGCAACCTGGCCTACGCCCTGTTAAAGGGCATCGGCGTACCGGAAGACCCTGCCTGCGCCGTGGAGTGGCTGCGCAAGGCCGCCCAGGGCGGGAGCGGCCGGGCCATGTGCCTGCTGGGGGACTGTTACCGGCACGGCCAGGGGGTAGAGGCGGACGTGGAGCAGGCCCGCCAGTACTACCGAAAGGCCATGGAACTGGGCTTTGACGCCGAAGAGAGCCTGCAGGAGCTGGAGCAGCACGCCCCCGCCAAGGCCAAAAAGCCCAAAGAAACGTCCTTCCTGGGCGGCCTGTTCCGAAAGCAGTAAACGCCTCCGGCGGTGCCGGGCGCCCCGGCGACCCCACAACCGGCCCCAAAAACCACCCCAGCCCCTGGACATATTTCCAGCATTTTTTCGTTGTCGAACATTGCCCCTGCGCAACTGCTGTTTTTGTAGAAGTTTTTTCGCCTCCCCCGTTGCCCCCTGGTTTTTTTCGTGATAAGATGAGTAGAATCTGTTGAGGAGGAGCAAAACTATGCGCCATTTGATTGACTTTGGAGATTTGTCCCGAGAGGAGTGGGACCAGCTCTACGCCCGGGCAGACCAGATTATGAACGCCCCGGAGGACTATCTGGATGTATGCCATGGCAAGGTGTGTGCTACGCTATTCTATGAACCCTCCACCCGCACCAACTTCTCCTTCCAGACGGCCATGCTCCGGCTGGGCGGCTCGGTGTTCGGGTTTTCCGATCCCAAATCCTCCTCAGTATCCAAGGGGGAGTCCCTTAAGGACACCATTAAGATGGTGTCCGGCTATGCAGATGTCATTGTCATGCGCACCCCCTGGGAGGGTGCGGCCAAGGCCGCCTCGCTCTATTCCGACGTCCCTGTCATCAACGCCGGGGACGGCGGGCATATGCACCCCACCCAGACCACGGCGGACTTGACCACCATCACCCGCCTGCGGGGGTCGGTGGACGGGCTGTCTGTGGGCCTGTGCGGCGACTTGAAGAACGGGCGCACCGTCCACTCGCTGATTAAGGCCCTGGCAAAGTTCCAGGACATCCGCTTCTACCTCATCGCCCCCCGGGATTTGGCAATCCCCGACTATCTGCGCCAGTTCATGCGGGAGCATAATATGCCCTTCGTGGAAGTGAGCGGTCTGGAGTCCGTCATTCCCCAGCTGGATGTGCTGTACATGACCCGCATTCAGCAGGAGCGGTTTGTAGACCCCCTGGAGTACGAGCGCAACAAGGGGATTTACATCCTCAACCGCAGCAAGCTGGCCCACGCCAGAGAGAACCTGCTCATCATGCACCCCCTCCCCCGTGTGGACGAGATTGCAGTGGATGTGGACGACGACCCCCGGGCGGTGTATTTCCAGCAGGCCCGGTTCGGTATGTTCGCCCGCATGGCGCTGCTCTCCGACCTGGCCAACCAGCCCCGCCTCAACCCGGCCCCTGTGGAGATTGGCTCCGGCCCCCGCTGCCATAACCCCCGCTGCATCACCCAGACCGAGCACTACCTGCCCGCCCTGGTCAAGGACAACGGCGGCGTGCCCTGCTGCGCCTTCTGTGATACCCCCCCTGTAATGGGATAATTTTATAGAATCGAGGTCTTTTACTATGGAAACGCTGCATATCTTAAACCATCCGCTCCTCCAGCACAAGCTGTCCATCCTGCGGGACAAGAACACCGGCGTCAAGGAGTTTCGTGAAGTTGTCTCCGAGATGGCTGCCCTGGAGTGCTACGAGGCCACCCGCGACCTGCCTTTGGAGGACGCTGTCATTGAAACGCCCATCACCACCGGCACCTTCAAGGTGCTGTCCGGCAAGAAGCTGGCCATTGTGCCCATCCTGCGGGCCGGTCTGGGCATGGTAGACGGCATTTTGGACTTGATTCCCTCCGCCAAGGTGGGGCACATCGGGCTGTACCGTGACCCGGAGACCCACGCCCCTGTGGAGTACTACTGCAAAATGCCCTCTGACATCTCCGAGCGGGATGTGATTGTCCTCGACCCCATGCTGGCCACCGGCGGCTCTGCCTCTGCCGCCATTACCTTCCTCAAGGGCTACGGCTGCAAGAGCATCAAGCTGATGAACATTCTGGCCGCCCCCGAGGGCGTGGCCTGCATCCAGAAGGATCACCCCGACGTCCACATCTATGTGGCCGCCGTGGATGAAAAGCTCAACGACCACGCCTATATCGTCCCTGGTCTGGGAGATGCCGGCGACCGTATCTTTGGCACCAAGTAACCTGCAAACAGTTTCGTATCCCACATCCGACGGTAGTTTCCCCGCTGCCGTCGGATTTTGTTTGTCCTTGCCACTTTCCCAGACTTTTGCTAGAATAGAGGAAACCTGTCTTAGCTGCCCTGCAGCCCAGTGTCTGAAAAGGAGGAATCTACCCATGTCATCTCTGCGTACCCCACTCAAAGAACGGGGCAAGCTGGCCTTGCGGCGGCATTACCTCTTTTTCGTGGTCATCTGCCTCACTGCCGCCCTGCTGTCAGCGGAATTCAAGGGAGAGATTCGGATGTTTTCCCTCAGCCAGTCAGGGGGCCTTATCACCACCCGCCAGGCGGTGTGGAGCGACGTCATCTACAGTCTCATCACCCACGGGCCGGAGGGGGCGCAAGCATCCATCGCCCCGCCCCTCACCCTCCCGGAGGACCACCCCCTGGCCCCCATCCTCGGCCACAATGAGGGGGTGCTGGCCAAACTGATCAACCACCTCTCCTCCGGCTCCATCCTGGTCACCCTGGCCTCCGCCATCACCTCCATCACCGGTTCGGAAAACCTGGGGGTGCTGCTGCTCATTGTGCTGGGCGCGCTGTTCTTCTTCCTATTCTGGTTTTTCGTGCAAAACCTCATTCCCGTCATCGTGCGCCGGCTGTTCCTTGAGGGGCGCACCTATGAAAAGGTGCCTGCCCAGCGGGCGCTGTTCCTGCTGCGCAATCACCATTGGCTTCAGGCCTCCTGGGTGATGCTGGTCAAGTATGTCTGCCAGACCTTGTGGACCCTCACCCTGGTGGGCGGCGTGGTGAAATACTACTCCTATTTCCTGGTTCCCTACATTTTGGCGGAAAATCCCGACCTCACCGCCCGCCAGGCCATTGGTCTGTCCCGGAAGATGATGCGGGGGCACAAGTGGGAGTGCGTCAAGCTGGATTTATCCTTCCTGCCGTGGAAGCTGCTGGGGCTGTTCACCCTGGGGATTACCGATGCGGTGTATGTCACCCCCTACCGCATGGCCACCTTTGCCGAGTACTACACCCAGCTGCGCCGCGCCTACAAGGCCGCCGGCGGGGCAGACAGCCACCTGCTGTACGACACCTGGCTGTACCAGCGGGCAGACCCCCGCACCCTGCGCAAGGTGTACAGCGATGTGGTGTCGGTGATGGACCAGCCCTTTGACGAGAGCGCCGGCTTGACCGGCTGGCAGGGCTTTCTCGCCCGTCACTTTGGCCTGCTGGTCTTTCCCACCCCCCAGCAACGGGTGTACCAGCGCCTGCAGCAGGAACGGGCGCAGGCGGAGTTCTGGACCAACAGCGCCCGGGGCCTGTCCTATCCCACCCGCCTGGCCACAACCCAGGAGCAGGACCCTCCCAAACTGCTGGACCACCTCAATTATATGCGCTTTTACTCCCTCACCTCCCTGTTTGTCCTCTTCTTCGGCTTTTCCATCTTCGGATGGGTGTGGGAGGTCAGTCTGCACCTGGTTTCCTACGGTCAGCTGGTGAACCGGGGGTCTCTGTGGGGGCCATGGCTGCCCATTTACGGCTCTGGCTCCCTGTTGATGCTCCTGCTGCTGCGCAGGTTCCGCCGCCGTCCCCTGCTGGAGTTTTGCAGCGCTGTAGTGCTGGCAGGGGTGCTGGAGTACGCCACCTCCTATGTGATGGAGCAGCTCTCCGGCGGCCTGCGGTGGTGGGATTACACCGGCTTTTTCCTCAACCTCAACGGACGCATCTGCGCCGAGGGACTGCTGATGTTCGGCATCGGCGGCATGCTGGTGGTCTACCTGCTCGCCCCCCTGGCCGACAACTTCATACAGCGCTTCCACCCCAAAACCCTCCAGGTGGTGTGTACCCTCCTGGCACTGTGCTTCTGTGCGGATTTGGTGTGCTCCGCCATCCACCCCAATCAGGGGGAGGGGGTCTCCCAGGGCGGGAGCGCCGCCCATTCCTCCCAGCAGCATTCCGCCGGGGAGGAGCGCACCTAATTCCCCGCCCCAAAAAACAGCCCCCGGTGTGTTCAGTGTTTTGAGCACGCTGGGGGCTGTGTCCGGCTTGGGTTTGGCCCTTCGCTCCAGTCCAACCGGGCTACTCCGGGGCTGGGCACTTCTTAGATGTCATGCTCCGCCTCCCTCCGCTTACGCCCGGCCTGTCACGCCTCACAACCCGCCGCTGTCCCTCGGCTTCCTTGCGACTCAGGGCAAACCCGGCCGGGCCTTGCCCGCCCTGGGCTTTGCCCTTCACTCCAGTCCATCCGAGGGGCGGCGGGGTTCGGACGCTTCGGCTCTGTCTCACGGAGTTTCGCCGCCCGCAGGCGGCGAAATAGAATCCAATCCCGTGTTTTCCGGGGACATGCGCCTCGGAAAACACTCTGCTCAGGGGGGATTGGGTGACAATTCCGAAGGAATCGAACC
>CALXDR010000077.1 GCA_944387115.1 uncultured Oscillospiraceae bacterium | reverse complement strand
CTCAAGGCCATGGAGGCCATGACCCGGCAGGCGGGGGTGTGCATCATCGGCGCTAGAAATCAGGTGGAGGCCTGCCGGAGTGCCCTGGACAGCGTGTTTGAGCTGTGACGGCGGGGGTCTTCTCCGGCAGGGGGCAGGGTGCCCCTGCCTGGAGGACGTCTACCTCTATGTTCTGAAATAGAAGGGGCGGTGCGCCCCGCCACAGGGGAATGGAAGAGGAAAGGCAAGGAGCTGTCCCAAATGGGGACAGCTCCTTGTGTCGGTTTTCGGGGGTGTCTAGGTTAGCCGGCTGGGTTTAGCAGGGTACATCCGCTCCACTCCAAGCACCCCACGCCGATTTCCGAGCAGAAGATCTGGAATGAGGCCACCCCGCCCCCGTCGTCGCCGCTGAAGGATTTGCGCAGCAGGTCGCCCAGCTGATAGCGGAGGGGGTAGCGCAGGCGCAGCTCCCGCAGGAAGGTGCGGGTATCCGCTTGGCTCAGCCGGTGCTGCCAGGTAGGGGTGTACGCTCCGGCGTCGGATTGTGTGTACTGGGTGTAGGTGAGGGCCCCGTTTTGCAGTTGGACACGCAGGCGCTGCTGGGGGGTGTCCAGCAGAAGGTAGTCGCCGTCTGCCGCATCCTGCTGGAGCAGCGCCCAGAAGGACTGGTTCCAGCGCTCCTCCAGCTGCTCGGCCTCCCGGCGGGTGAGGGTGGGCAGCGGGGCCGTGGGGGGAGCGTCCAGCGCAATCCAGGTGGGCTTGCCCTTTTCGAGCAGGTAGCCCTCTCCGCTGCACCCCAGCTGATAGAGCAGACCCCGCCCTTCATCCACCTGATAGGTGACGAACAGGTCCTTATAGCAGCCCACCATCTCCCAATAGATCCTATCAATGCCTGCGTAACCCTGAAACAGTGCAAGATAGTCGGTGAGGGTGCTGTAATACCAGCCTTGCCATGCTTTGGACACCTCCTGTGTGCTCCAGTACACCTCCGGTGCGGGCAGGGCACGGGCGCAGAGCGTGCGCAGCTTTGCCACGGTATCCGCCAGGGCCACAAGCTTTCGGTCTGGGTCTGACTGACCCAGCTGGGTCAGGCGGCAGATCATTTTGGGATACCAGGCGGAGGTGCCGTATGTCATGGGGGGATTGGCCAGGGAAATCACTTCCGCCCCAAACTCCAGGTACACCTCCAGGCTGGACAGCAGCCCCTCCGCCAATGGCTCTTGCAGGAGTGCGGCGATGAGCAGGTCCGTGCTCCGGTTCATTTCAGACATGGCCTGCATGGCGGCCAGGGGGGCGAGGATGGCGTCGGGGGCGGCATCGGGGGCGGCTTCATAGCACCGGGCGCACAGCTGGAGCGCCCGCTCCAGCCTGCCGGGCTGTGTCTGGGGCTGGGGAGCGTCGGAGGTTTGCGCCTGCTGGGACTGGATGCGCTCCAGGGTGGCCTCATACAGGGCGGTGACCTCTGGGCGCAGGCTGACAAACTGAATGTGCATACCGGAGTTTGGGGTGGCATCCAGCCAGTCCAGCACCGTGGTCACAGCCAGCTGCGCCGCCTCCTCCAGGGGGTAGCCGTACACCCCGGTGGAGATGGCAGGAAAGGCGATGCTGCGCAGGTTGTGGGCACGGGCCAGCTCCAGGCAATTCCAGTAACAGCTGCGCAGCAGGCGGGCGTCCTCCCCGTCGCCGGTGTATACCGGGCCTACGGTGTGGATGACATAGTCGGCGTGGAGCCGGTAGCCCCGGGTGAGCTTGGCCTGCCCGGTGGGACAGCCCCCCAGGGCCTTGCACGCCTCCAACAGCTCCGGCCCGGCGGCCCGGTGGATGGCTCCATCCACACCGCCGCCCCCCATGAGCCGCCGGTTGGCGGCGTTGACAATGCACTGGGCGGAGGACTGGGTGATGTCCATGGTTTCGCAGGTGAGGGTGAAGCCCCGGGCCTGTCTGAGGCAGGCGTATTCCTGGAAAACCGCAGCAATCACCTCCTTGTCCAGGTGGCAGGACTTGCCCCAGGGGTTGAGGGTGACGCCCTCCACCTGATCGGACATGAGGGCCTGGGACAGGTAGTACTCCAGGGAGACGGCTCTGTGGGCTGTCTCCGGGCCGTTATCCACCTCTTCCGGGCGGGTGAAGGCGGGGAGAATCTGATTGCCCTGTGTTCCCAGCAGGGTTTTGAAGCCGAAGGGCAGCTCGAACACGGGCTGTCCCTGCACTGTTCTGCCAATCACCTGCCCTTCCGCAGGAAAGGGCACTTCGATGGGGGCATAGACCTCCCCGTTGTTCAGCATGGCCAGGCTCAGGCAGTGCCCAACGTCCCGGCTGATGGGCTGTTGCTGCTCCCCCTGCTGGTCATAGAGGGCGTCGATGGATTCTTCCAGGTTGCGCAGGATGTGCGCTTGCTCGTGGCTGCGGCAGTCAGACATAGGGGATACCTCCAATGGCATTGGGGATGGGTCGGCGCCCTCCCCGGTGATATGATATTGTGAGGATACCATATGCCTGGGCGCAGATGGTCGCACCGCAGGCGACATTTATCCGCCGATGAGGGGCTGTTGGAAGTGGAAGAGCACCTGGTTGATTTCCATGAGGTCATAGTGCCCCTGCCGGAGGAAGAACTCCACAATCACATCCCGCTTTTGACTGCGGCTGAGTGCGTACCCGGCACAGCCCAGCAGGTCTTTGGTCTCCTCCAAATCCAATTCCAACGCCAGGGCAAAGGCCAGGACGGTGGATTTGGAGGGTTGATAGTGGGGGTTGCTGCGGATTTTCGAGAAGTGCTTGCGGTCGATGTTGGCTTTTTTGTAAATCTCCGCATCCCTCTTCCCGGTGCGGTCGATGAGCGCAAGGAGGGTCTGGGAGAAGCCGGGGGTGTCTGCGGGCAAAATCGCCTCCCAGTCCTGGGGGGATTGGGGGAGGGAGAGAGGCTTTTCCGGTGCGAGGGATGTGGTGAGAAGGCGCTCCTCCTCGTCTTCCTCCAGCCGCAGGGCAATGTACATACGCTCCCGCCGCTCCAACTCCCGGCGGGTTTCCAGAAAATCCTCCTGGCAGGCGCTGTGGGACAGGTCGAATTCCTCCCGGATTTTCTCCTCGATGTAGTGCTCGTCAATGTAGGAGGCTACCCGCTGGAAGAGCTTTTCCGACAGGGTGAAGGCGGAGGTATCGAACACCGCCAGGTAGATTTGCATCTCCTCCTCCACCAGAAAGCTGCTGAATGCTCCAATGGCAGTTTGCAGCGCCAGGGCAGGGGGGAAGCCCTGGGTTCCCGCACAGAGCAGGGGAAAGGCGATGGAGCGGCAGCCGTGGGCCTTGGCCAGCTCCAGGGCGGATTGGTAGCATTGGCGGAGGATGGACACCTCGTTGCGGCCGCCGCCTTGCCAGAGGGGGCCGACTACATGAATGACATAGCGGGCGTTGAGGCCAAAGGCGGGGGTGAGGGCAGTCTGGCCCACCCGCAGCTGGCCCAGCGCCTTTCTGGCCTGGAGCAGCTGAGGGCCGGCCTTTTTGTGAATGGCGGCGTCCACCCCGTGGCCCACAATGGGCTGGGGGTTGGCGGTGTTCACGATGGCATCCGCCGTCATCTCAGCAATGTCGTTGCGGACAAGTTCAAATGGCATGGGGGCGTCCTCCTTGGGATACCTGTACCAGGGCACAGGCGAAATGGGCAGTATCATCATACTAAACTGGGCGCACCATGTCAATTTCTGCATTGCCGCTCCCCAGAGCTGACGGCTAGACGCCGGGGGCGGAGAGCAGGCGGATTTGAAACACATCCTCCACCCCGGCCCCATCCTTCACCAGGGTGATGGACACCAAATCCCCTGGGGAGAGTTGGGTCAGGGAGAGAGGGGTATCCTGATACCACAGGGGGAGCTGGTCGTACAGCTGGAAGGTAAAGGAGCCCTGGTAATCCGGGTCGTTGAGGGGAATGCCGGACACGGTGAGGGTGGACTCCCCAATGGTCTGCACCTCGGCATAGAAGCACTGGATTTCCAGCTGCCCGTAGGAGGCGTGGGCATCCTCCAGGGCGCGATAGCCAAAGGAGGCGCCTGCAAGAAAGCTGAGGGCTGTGGCGGAGAGGAGGAGCAGAATGGCGGCCGCTGCGGTCACATGGAAGGGGGCGGGCATGGGCTTGGCGGGGGAGGGTGCGCCGTGGAGGACACGGTTGACATGGCGGCGGTAGGCCCGGACATACAGGGCGAGGGACACAACACACAGGACAACCAGTGCGAAAAAAATGACAAGATAGATGGGAAGCAAGGGATACACTCCTTTCAGATACCGAAATACTCCTTAAATATGTAGTAGTAGCTTCTGGTGACCGTCACAGTGCGCCCATCTGCCATGGTGAGGAGAAACTTCATGGACAGGGTGGGGGTGATGCGCTGGATTTGGCTTCGGGCAACGATAACCGAGTTGCTCACACGCAGAAACCGCTGGGGATCCAGCTGGCGTTCCAGCTGATACAGCCGCTCTCTGGCCTGGTAGCGGCCGGATTTGGCATACACCTCGATGGTGTGACCGAAGGACTCCGCCGAGATAATCTCGTCCACAGGCAGACAGATGCGCTGGCTGTCGGCAGGGCTTTTTACCATGAGGGTATCCAGAAATCGATCCGCTTCGCTAAGCACCAGGTCGGCGTTGTCGTCAATCTCGATTCCGTGCTCCAGGAGGGCGGCTTTCACCGCATGGTAGCGCTCCTGGCTGATGGAAAGCTTGAGCTTCAAGGGAAACCTCCTCTCTTGCCGTGTGATGGAAAGGCTAGGGCCAGTATACCCGCTGAACAGCCGGGATGCAATGGCTGGGGAACGGTTTGCACATGGGAGGGCATACATTGCAGGGGTTCGGGAGCCTGCGGGGGCGGTTTTGGGGGACGCCCTGGGGAGCGTGGGAGGTGTCTTGCCGTGCGTGCTCTGTGCTGGCTCGTGGCTGGCTGAAGAGATGGGCAAAAATTTTTTCAAAAAACCTCTTGCTTTTTTGAAAAGGGTGTGCTATACTAGCAAAGTCGTCAAGAGACGACAGAAAAAATCCGGGTGTGGCGAAGTTTGGTATCGCGCTTGACTGGGGGTCAAGAGGCCGCAGGTTCAAGTCCTGTCACTCGGACCAAGAGAGCACTTGCTGGAGAAGCAGGTGCTCTTTTTTTTGCCCAGCTATCCCGAACCTGCGGCCTCTTGGTGCCGGAGGCACGTTGGAATCCGCCGCTCAGGCGGCCAGAACCACGCAGTGGTCTGGCCGCAGGTTCAAGTCCTGTCACTCGGACCAAGAGAGCACTTGCTGGAGAAGCAGGTGCTCTTTCTTTTTGCCCAGCTATCCCGAACCTGCGGCCTCTTGGTGCCGGAGGCACGTTGGAATCCGCCGCTCAGGCGGCCAGAA
>CALXDR010000076.1 GCA_944387115.1 uncultured Oscillospiraceae bacterium | reverse complement strand
CATCCAAAGCGGGGCAATCCCCGGGGAACTGTCCAGTCCCCCCACCCCCCATCTCTATGACCAAATCCTCGCCGCCGCAGAGCAGGCCCAGGCGCTGGCGCAGCAGGCCCTACAAATGGCGGGCAATGCCTCCGGCGGCGCAGCCCACACCTGGCGCACCCTTTTGGATTTGACCGTGGAGGACAACAGCATTCTATTTTATAATGTAGACGCCCAGGGGTGCACGGAGTTTCTCGTCACCCTCTCCCTGGCGGATGACCCGGACATCACCTCCGCCGTCAACGGCGCCATTGCCGTCAATTGCGGCACCACATCCGCCTGGGGCGCAACGCACAGGGTGAGCGACAATATCTCCGGCATCGCCTACGACGCCAACACCCCCAAGGGGTACATGGTTGTCTATCATTTCGCCCTGATGGATGGTCAGCTGATTCTCTTCAGCAGCCGCCGGAGCAGCAACAACCACGCCTCGGCGGACAATCTGTCCAGCGCAGGGGGCGCTTTTGTCAGTTGGACAAAAGCCCACGGCACGCCCCCCTGGTATCATAAGCTTGACAAAATCCAAAACGTGGGCGTCGGCAGCTGGACAAAATTCTTCGGAAAAGGGTCCCGCATACAGATTTTGGGGAGGTGAGCACACCATGCGAGGATATGTAAACGGCAGCATCATTGAGGCCCCTGACCTGACGCCCCCCGCCGCCCAGGGGGCAGCGCCAACGGTGGATGAGCGGCTGGAGGCCATGGAGGAGACGCTGGGCGATGTGACCCAGCGCATACATGAGCTTGCCACCGCCCTGTACACCCAGGCGGAACAGGCGGATTGAAGGCGCTGCATGGCAGCCCGGCCGGGGCCTGCCCTGCGTCCCGGAAAAAACCGGGCGGCACACTGTGCCCCGCCCCCTTTTGACAATCCCCCCAGCGGCGGCGCCGCTGGGGGGGATTGTCACAGCTCAGGCGCATGGAAATAGTCCAGGTCCTGCCAGTGGTCCAAATCCACCTCATCACGGGGCGGCGTGGGCGGCGGCCCGGCCTGCACCCGGCCTGCCACCACATCGGACAGCTTGTCATAGGGGGGCTTGCGGGTATACACGCCCTCCGCCGCCGGCTTTGCGCCATGGCGCGGTTTGGATGGTTTCACAGCTGCTCCCTCCTTCCTCACTCCTACACCCCAAAGGAAGGGCAAGGGCACTGCGGCAGTCGCCTCCCGCAGTGCCCTCCCCCGCACCAGGTCAGCCTCAGCGGCTCTGGTTCATGGGGTTCTTGTTCTCGTAGCCGGACTGCTTCTTGGACTCAGGACCCTTCTTCGCCTCGGGGCCCTTCTTGTTGTCCATGCCCTGCTTGTTCTCAGGACACTGGTTGCTGAATTTCTGCTCGTTGCGCACTGTTATCACCTCACTGTCCACAGTATGGCCCCTTCCGCCCCCATCTATGCACCGGCGGCGGGGAAATTTTTTCTGAAAATGTGTACACAAACGGGGACATTTATGGTACAATAGGGGCAAACTATCCTTGTGCCGCCGTTCAAGCGCCTTTTTCCCGGCACTGGCGGCCCCCGGTGCGCCGCCCCAGCCCTCTCCGGCAGGCCGGCGGGTGCGCTGCGGCGTTACGCCCTGGTACATAAGCGCATCGTGTCCGTCATCACGAAAGGGTGAACCGTCTGTGAAATGTCCCTATTGCAACCATCCTGAGAGCAAGGTGGTGGACTCCCGCCCCGCCGACGAAGGCAACAGCATTCGCCGCCGCCGGGAGTGTCTGGAGTGCCACCGCCGCTTTACAACCTACGAAACCATGGAGAGCCTCCCCCTGGTGGTCATCAAGCGAGATGGCAGCCGCCAGGCCTTCGACAAGTCCAAGCTGCTCAACAGTATGCTCAAGGCCTGCGAAAAGCGCTCGGTCCCCCTGTCCACCCTGGAGGACATCACCGAGTCCATTGAGCAGTCCCTGCAAAACGATTTGGAGCGGGAAATCCCCAGCACAGAAATCGGCGAGCGGGTGATGGAGCGGCTCAAGGACGTGGACGAGGTGGCCTATGTGCGCTTTGCCTCGGTATACCGCCAGTTCCGGGACATCAGCTCTTTTATGGAGGAGCTGAGCCGGCTGCTCCAGGAGCGGTGAGTGCGCCCCCGGCGCAGTCCAGGCAGGGTGTGTGCCTCCCCATGGGGGTACAGCCCTCCCCTGCCCATCTGGAGGGCCGAAACAACTGCGCCCCATTGGGCGGACAGCAAAGAGCGCTGTCTGCCCAATGGGGCGGTTTTTTATGCCTTTTGGTATGTTGCAGCGGTGACATCCCACCTCCGCAATCTCCCAGACCGGGGGGATTGCAGCTGCGTCCCGTTCACACTGGCACACTGGGCAAAGCCAGCGGGCCAGGCAGAATCCCCGCCTGTGCCACGGCAACGGCTGGACCGCCTGGCAGGGCGACGGCGGGATGAGCACGGGGCCGCACCCTGCCGGGATTATTCCCCCGCCTGCCCCAGGCGCTCCAGACGCTCCCGCTCGGCCTGGCTGAGGCGGTGGTACTGGGGCGTCACCTGTGCGGCGGGCACCAGCTTGCCCGCCCGGGCCATCTCCAGGGCGGCGCAGGCCACACCCCACGCACTCTGACAGCGCAGGTGCTCAGGCGCCAGGCGCAGAGCAACCCCCCGGTTCTGGAGGGCCCTGTGGCAGAGCAGCGCCCCATCTCCCACCAGCACCTGGGGCGTTTGAGCGCCACGCAGCTCCTCCTCCAGCGCCTCCAGGCCAATGGCCCGGTCTGGGGTCAGGCGGATGAGCCTGCCCTCCTCCACACGGAAGCGGGCGTTGTACACCTGCTGGCGGCGGGCGTCCATCACGGCGCAAATCTCGCCCCCCATGTGGGCCACCTGCCATGCCATGGACTCCAGGGTGGAGCAGGGGGCGCACAGCTTGTCCTCCGGCCAGGCCAATCCCTTGGCCGCCGCCACTCCGATGCGCACCCCGGTGAAGGAGCCGGGGCCTGCCGCCACGGCAATGACGTCCATCTCCCCAAGGCTCAGGCCAGCGTGCTCCAGCAGGTGGGCCGCCATGGGCATCAGGGTGGCCGAGTGGGTCAGCCCGCTGTTCTGGAAGGACTGGGCCAACAGCCGCCCATCCTCCGCCACCGCCACACTGGCCGTGATGGCCGAGCTCTCCAAGGCTAGAATTTTCACAGGCTCACCCCCTCAATGGAAATCTCACGGCTGCACGCATCCTCGCCCCGGCGGATGGCCACCCGGATGACGTCCCCATCCAGCGCCTCCTCCACGTTCTCGCTCCACTCCACAGCGCAGACGCCCCCACGGGCCAGGTAATCCTCCCAGCCGATGTGGAACAGCTCGTCTGCACTGCCCAGACGGTACATATCAAAGTGAAACAGGGGCAGCCGCCCCCCCTCGTATTCGTTGACAATGGTAAAGGTGGGGCTGGTCACCCATTCGGTGATGCCCAGCGCCTGCGCCATGCCGGAGACAAAGGCGGTCTTGCCCGCACCCAGGTCCCCCGTAAAGGCCACCACCTCGCCCCCGTGGAGCGCCTGCGCCAGCCGCCCGCCCAGTGCCCGGGTCTCCTCCGGGCTGTGTGTGATAAACTTCATGTCCAATCCCTTTCGTCGCAATGCTTGTACAGATTGTAAACTCTTTAAAAACAGTATAGCACACCCCAGCCGTTTGTGCTATACTAAGTTTTATGAATCGTTGGAAATCACCCAAACGACAAGGAGAGGTTCCCTTGGATTTGCATCCAATCGAAAGACTGAAAGAATTTTTCCGCAAGGGGGACGTCATCCTCCTCGCCCTGTGCCTGCTTGCCAGCATCGCCGGCCTGGTACTCATATACAGCGCCACCCGCTACACCACCGCCCGCCACGGCGACTTTGCCAAGCAGGCCATGTTCGTGGTGCTGGGCGTGGCGGTCTATATCGCCGCCACCTTCGTGGACATCGAATATCTGCTGGAGAAGTGGTGGAAGGTGTTTCTCATCCTGGGTATTCTGGTCATCCTGCTCATCCTCCCCTTCGGCAGTGAGGACAACACCGGAAACCGCAGCTGGGTCTTTCTCCCCGGTGTGCCCGTTGGGTTTCAGCCCGGCGAGATTGCCAAGCTGTCCTATATCGTGGTGCTGGGCTGGCTGATCAACCACGAGCGCCCCCTGGGGGTGAGCCGTCTGGCGGCCATTTTCAAGTACGGGCTGCTCACCGGTCTGTTTGCCGGTCTGCTGGCTGTGCTCTCCGGCGACTTCGGCATGGTGCTGGTCTACCTGTTCATCTTCGTCATCATGGCCTGGGTGGGCGGGGTCAACCGGTGGTGGTTCATCCTGGTGGGCGGGGCCACCATCATCGGCGTGGCGCTGCTGTGGAACTTCGTGCTCCCCCACACCAACTGGTGGTCGGATTACCGCATTATGCGCTTCCGGGTGGTGTTCGACCACGACCTGGCTCCCACGGGGGTGGGGTGGCACCAGACCCGTTCCCTGATGGCCATTGGGTCAGGCCAGCTCACCGGCATGGGCTATCTCCAGGGCAAGCAGACCCAATCCCCCCAGTCCTCCAGCCTGCCCGCCCGGCACACCGACTTCATCTTCTCCGTGTGCGGGGAGGAGTTTGGCCTGATTGGCTGCTGCACGGTGCTCCTGCTCCTGCTGGCCATTGTGCTGCGGTGCATTTGGGTGTCACGCAAGGCCAAAAGCCATATGTCCGCCTATATCGCCATTGGCTTTTCCGGGATGCTCATGGTGCAAATCATCCTCAACGTGGGTATGTGCCTGTATGTGGCCCCCGTCATCGGGCTCACCCTCCCCTTCATCAGCTACGGCGGCTCGTCTACCCTCACCCTGTTTTTGGCCATGGGCATTGTCTCGGGCATTAAAATGCGCCCTCTGCCCAGCTGGCTCAAGGATAGAAGCGGTCTGTGACCCCCTGCCGCTGCGCCCTCTGTGTGACACTTCCAGGGGGCGCGGCGGAACTGGGCGCCCCCCGCCGTGCTGTGCATCAAAGTCCGGCTCACGAAAAAAACAGAATTTTTTCGGATTTTTCTATTGACATCCCCATCTGTTTTTGCTATACTATGGCTCGTTGATTCGACACCGAATCCCACGCCTCTGTAGCTCAGTTGGTAGAGCAGCGGACTGAAAATCCGCGTGTCGCTGGTTCGATTCCGGCCGGAGGCACCATTTGCGAGTGTAGCTCATCTGGTAGAGCGCCACCTTGCCAAGGTGGAGGTAGCGAGTTCGAGCCTCGTCACTCGCTCCATAAACCCCCTTACCCATCGGGTAAGGGGGTTTTTCTTCCCAATCCCCCCCCGCTCGAACACGCTGCCTCCACCTGGATGTTCGCAAGTGCGAACATCGTTCCAATCAGGAGGTGCGGGGCCCCCGCTGAAACCCAGTTTCAGTGGGGTGCGGAAGCGAGTTCGAGCCTCGTCACTCGCTCCACAACCCCCTTACCCATCGGGTAAGGGGGTTTTTCTTCCCAATCCCCCCCGCTCGAACACGCTGCCTCCACCCAATTTCCCTGCATCCCCCTCACAAAAGTCCTTGGACTTTTGTGAAGCGCTCAGCGCTTCTTTGTTGTCACGCCTCGCCTGTTCGCTACGGCTGGCTTCCCTCCGATTCGGGACAAAACCGGGTGGCTCCGCCCCCCTGGGTTTTATCCCTCACTTCGGTCCATCCAGCCTG
>CALXDR010000075.1 GCA_944387115.1 uncultured Oscillospiraceae bacterium | reverse complement strand
GCGGTGCGTGGACATGAACGACCGGCAGCTGCGCCACATCGTGGACGGCCTGGGCGGCCGGATGCAGGGGGTCCCCCGGGAGGACGGGTTTGACATCACCGTGGCCAGCGAGATTATGGCCGTGCTCTGCCTGGCCACCGGCCTGGGGGATTTGAAGGCCCGCCTTGCCCGGATGATTGTGGGCTATACCTATGACGGTCAGCCCGTCACCGCCGCCGACCTGCAGGCCCAGGGTGCCATGGCCGCCCTGCTCAAGGACGCCATCAAGCCCAACCTGGTGCAGACCCTGGAGCACACCCCCGCCCTGGTCCACGGCGGCCCCTTCGCCAACATTGCCCACGGCTGCAACTCCGTGTCCGCCACAGACACGGCGCTGAAGCTGGCCGACTATGTGGTCACCGAGGCGGGCTTCGGCGCAGATTTGGGGGCGGAGAAGTTCCTGGACATCAAGTGCCGCTGCGCCGGTATGGAGCCGGATGCCGTGGTCATTGTGGCCACCGTGCGGGCGCTGAAGTACAACGGCGGCCTGTCCAAGGACCAGCTGGGCACGGAAAACCTGGAAGCCCTGGAGCGGGGCCTGCCCAACCTGCTCCAGCACGTGCAGGTCATCACCCAGGTGTACGGCCTGCCCTGCGTGGTGGCCATCAACCGCTTTGCCAACGACACCCCCGAGGAGCTGGCCCTCATCCGAACCCATTGCCAGGCCCTGGGGGTGCACGTGGCCCTGTCCGAGGTGTGGAGCCAGGGTGGAAAGGGCGGCACAGCGCTGGCCCAGGAGGTGGTGCGCCTGTGCCAGCAGCCCCATCAGTTCCGGTTCTGCTACCCCCTGGAGATGCCGCTGAAGGAGAAGATTGACGCCATCGTCCAAAAGGTGTACGGCGGCGCCGGAGCCAGCTACACCCCCGCCGCCCAGCGGGAGCTGGAGCAGCTGGAGGCGCTGGGCTTTGGCTCCCTGCCCGTGTGCATGGCAAAGACCCAGTATTCCCTCTCCGATGACCCCGCCAAGCTGGGCCGCCCCCAGGGCTTCACCATCACCGTATCCAAGGTCAAGGTGTCCGCCGGGGCGGGATTTGTGGTAGTGCAGACCGGGGAGATTATGACCATGCCCGGCCTGCCCAAGTCCCCCGCCGCCCAGCGCATTGATGTGGATGAGCAGGGGGTTGTCACCGGGCTGTTTTAAGTCTGCGCCCCCCAGCACTGTCCCAAACACTGTCCCAGACACTGCCCCGGCGTCCCCAGCGCCGCCTTGCTTTCCCCCCACAGTGCGGGCCTGCTTTTGGCAGGCCCGCACTGTACCCTTCCCGGCGCTTCGCCCAGTCCCGCCCCTAAATCATATAACATCAATATGAAATTCCTCTATTGAAAATGATAGGGGAATCCTTTATAATAGGTAGAACTGTGTCATACGCCCAGAGGGTCTCCCCCGGGAGCATCCGCAGCCCTCCCGCTGCGCTTGTGTGCCCGCTGGGCGTCACCCATTTCTCAAGTACAAGAAGGTGCAACTATGAATTTGCGTGTTGGCATTGACATCGGCTCCACCACCGTCAAGGTGGTGGTGCTGGATGCGGACAACCGGCTGCTGTTCCGCTCCTACGAACGGCACTATTCCAAAACCCGCCAGCGGGCCTGCCAGACCCTGCGTTCCGCCGCCGAGCTGCTGCGGGGGCACGATGTGCAGCTGCTCATCACCGGCTCTGCGGGGCTGGGCGTGGCCAAGGCCGCCGGACTGGACTTTGTCCAGGAGGTATACGCCACGGCGGCGGCGGTCAATACCTACATTCCAGATACCGACGCCGTCATCGAGCTGGGCGGCGAGGACGCCAAGATCATCTTCTTTGGCGGCGCTCTGGAGGAGCGCATGAACGGCTCCTGCGCCGGCGGCACCGGGGCGTTCATTGACCAAATGGCCACCCTGATGAACCTCACCGTGGGCGAGCTGGATGCGCTGTCCCTCCAGCACGAGAAGATCTATCCCATCGCCTCCCGCTGCGGCGTGTTTGCCAAGACCGACATCCAGCCCATCCTCAACCAGGGCGGACGGAAGGAGGACGTGGCCGCCTCCATCTTCCAGGCGGTGGTGGACCAGACGGTGGCCGGCCTCACCCAGGGGCGGGAGCTGAAGGGGAAGATTGTCTTTCTCGGCGGCCCCCTCCACTTCCTGATGGGTCTGCGCCAGCGCTTTGTGGAGACCCTCCAGCTGGACGAGGAGCACGCCATTTTCCCCCAGGACGGCGATTGCTTTGCCGCCATGGGCGCCGCCCTGTGCGCCCAGGACTACCAGGCCCGCCCCTTTGAGGAGCTGCTGCGCCTGCTGGAGGAGAGCCGGGAGGCCACCTGCCTGGTGGACACCATGCCCCCCCTCTTCCAGGATGAGGAGGAGTACAACCAGTTCCTGGCCCGCCACAATGCCTCCGCCCCGCCCCGGCTGGACATCCATACCTACACCGGCCCTGCCTACCTGGGCATTGACGCCGGCTCCACCACCACAAAAATCGCCCTGATTGCCCCTGACGGCGGCCTGCTGCACACCTACTACCACTCCAACCAGGGCAACCCGGTGGCGGTGGTGCTGGAGCAGCTGCGGAAGATTTACCGTATGTGCGGCGACCGGGTGACCATCTGCGGCTCCGCCGTCACCGGCTACGGCGAGGACTTGATTAAAAACGCCTTCTCCTGCGACCTGGGTCTGGTGGAGACGGTGGCCCACTACCGTGCCGCCGCCCACTTCAACCCCGATGTGGACTTCATCATTGACATCGGCGGTCAGGACATGAAGTGCTTCAAGATTCGCAACGGCGCCGTGGACTCCATCATGCTCAACGAGGCCTGCTCCTCCGGCTGCGGTTCCTTCATCGAGACCTTTGCCAAAGCTCTGGGCTATTCCATTGCCGACTTCGCCCAGCTGGGTCTGTTTGCCCAGCACCCGGTGAATCTGGGCTCCCGGTGCACCGTGTTTATGAACTCCTCGGTGAAGCAGGCGCAAAAGGACGGAGCCAGCGTGGAGGACATCTCCGCGGGTCTGTCCATCTCCATTGTAAAAAATGCGGTATACAAGGTCATCCGTGCGGCAAATGCGGATGATTTGGGGCGTAATATTGTGGTGCAGGGGGGTACCTTCTACAACGATGCGGTGCTGCGCGCCTTCGAGCAGGAGCTGGGCCGCCAGGTAACCCGCCCCACCATCTCGGGCATTATGGGCGCCTTTGGCGCAGCCCTGGCCGCCCGCAACCTGGGTCTGAAGCGCTCGGCTCTGCTGGACGCCAAGGCTCTGGAGCACTTCAGCCACACCGCCAAGCCCGTCACCTGCAACCTGTGTACCAACCACTGCTCCCTCACCGTCAACACCTTTGACGGCGGACGGCGCTTTATCTCCGGCAACCGCTGCTCCCGCCCGCTGGGTCAGGAGCGCACCGAGCTGCCCGATCTGTACCGCTACAAGTATCAAAAGCTGCGCTCCATGGAGGGAGTGGGCAGCGGCAACGGCTCCCGCGGCCGCATTGGCCTCCCCTTCGGGCTGAATATGTACGAAAACCTCCCCTTCTGGTTTGAACTGTTCACCCGGCTCAACTTTGAGGTGGTGCTCTCCCCCGAGTCCACCCGCAAGCTGTACATCAAGGGGCAGCGCACCATCCCCTCGGACACGGTGTGCTACCCCGCCAAACTGCTCCACGGCCATGTGGAGGCCCTGGTGGAGGCGGGGGTGGACGCCATCTTCTACCCCTGTATGTCCTATAACTTCAACGAAAAGACGGCGGATAACTACTACAACTGCCCCGTGGTGGCCTACTATCCCGAGCTGTTGGATGCCAATGTGCCCAACCTGAAAAAGACTCGCTTCCTCCACCCCTATGTGGGTCTGCACCGTCCCAAGGACTACGAGCGCATTGGCTCGGCCTGGCTGGAGGAGACCTTCGGGGTACCCCGCCGGGAGGGCGTGAAGGCCATCCGAGCCGCCTACGCCGCCTACGAGCAGTACAAGGAGGATGTGCGCGCCACCGCCGCCTCCTATGTGGCCCAGGCCCGGGCGGAGGGCCGTCCCATCATCGTCATGGCAGGCCGTCCCTACCACATTGACCCGGAAATCAACCACGGCATCAACGACCTGGTCACCTCCTTTGGCTTTGTGCTCATCAGCGAGGACGCCGTGGCCCACCTGGAGGGCTATGCCCCCCGGAAGGTGCTCAACCAGTGGACCTTCCAGGCCCGGATGTACAACGCCGCCCGCTACATCTGCCAGCAGCCGGATATGCAGCTGATTCAGCTGGTGTCCTTCGGCTGCGGCACCGACGCCATCACCGGCGACGAGGTGCGCGCCATCCTGGAGGAGGGCGGCAAGCTGTACACCCAGCTGAAAATCGACGACATCAGCAACCTGGGCGCTGTGCGCATCCGTGTGCGCTCCCTCATGGCCGCCATGGAGGAGCGCAAGCAGCAGGAGCGCCCCGCCGCTGTTTTGAAAGGAGTGTAACCCATGGCAGAATTGGTCTATGACAAGGACGGACGGCTGCTGTTCACCAAGGAGATGAAGGAGGAGTACACCATCCTCATGCCCCAGATGCTCCCCGTCCACTTCGGGATGTTCCGCCAGCTGCTCATTCTGGAGGGCTATAAGGTGGATATGCTCAACACCTCCCACCGGGGCATCATCGAGGAGGGGCTGAAGTACGTCCACAACGACACCTGCTACCCCGCCCTGCTGGTGATTGGCCAGCTCATCGACGCCATCAAGCACGGCGGGTACGACCCCCATAAAATCGCCCTGTTCATCACCCAGACCGGGGGCGGCTGCCGGGCCTCCAACTACATCCATCTGCTGCGCAAGGCGCTGGAGAAGGCGGATTTGGCCTTTGTGCCCGTCATCTCTGTGAACCTCTCCGGCCTGGAGAAAAACCCCGGCTGGAGCCTCACCCTCCCCCTGATGCGCAAAATGGTGTACGCCATGATGTACGGCGACCTCATCATCAACGTGGCAAACCAGGTGCGCCCCTACGAGGTTCACCCCGGAGACACCGACGCCATGGTGGAGCGGTGGTGCCAGCAGCTCATCGACGGCTTCCAGCAGGGCAAGGGCATGAACCGCAAGCAGATGCGGGCGCTGTTTGACGAGATTTGCGCCGCCTTTGAAACCATCCCCGTGGCCGGCCCTCCCAAGGTGCGTGTGGGCGTTGTGGGTGAGATCTATGTGAAGTTCTCCCCCCTGGGCAACAACAATCTGGAGGACTTCCTCCTCTCCGAGGGGGCCGAGCCTGTGGTGCCCGGCCTGACCGACTTTATGATTTTCAAGATTTTCAACCGTGAGGTGGATGTGGACATCTACGGCGGCCACTGGATCAAGAAAAAGGTGTGCCAGATGCTCAAGGGCTACATCGAGCGCTGCCAGAAGGATATGATTGCCGCCCTGGAGAAGAGCCGCTTCCGTGCCCCCGGAACCTTTGAGGAAATGCACAAGATGGTGCACGGCTACCTGGGGGACGGCAACAAGATGGGGGAGGGCTGGCTGCTCACCGGCGAGATGCTGGAGCTGATTCACTCCGGCGTGCCCAACATCGTGTGTACCCAGCCCTTCGGCTGCCTGCCCAACCACATTGTGGGCAAGGGGATGATTCGCAAGCTGAAGGACGATTACCCCAACTCCAACATCGTGGCCATTGACTACGACCCCGGCGCCACGAAAATCAACCAGGAGAACCGCATCAAGCTGATGCTGGCCAA
>CALXDR010000074.1 GCA_944387115.1 uncultured Oscillospiraceae bacterium | reverse complement strand
CCACGGTGAAGGTGTTGTCCTCCAGCAGGGTGACGTTGCACACCAGCCAACCGCCGCCGGTGCCGGTGAGGGTCATGACTGCGCTATCAGAAGGGGCGGGAGATTGCTGGGAGGGCTGCTGGGAGGGCGCAGAGGACTGCCCGGCAGAAGGTGTTCCCTGTGCAGGGTCAGAGGCAGCGGTGCCGCCGGTGCGGAAGAAGGCGAAGTAGAAGATCAGGGCCAGCACCAGTCCCACCACTGCCACAGTGCCGATTTTTGCGGGGAGCTTCAGCTGTACGCCTCTGCGGCCCAGGAGGACAAACAGTGCGGCGCACAGTACAGCGGTGTCCAGCACCACCAGCATCATCAGCCAGTAGGGCGAGGTGTCTGCGGCGGCGGACACAGCCACGCTGTTGGCCTGGGTGTACAGGATGTTGTGGCAGGCGGTGCGCATGGCCTGCTGGGCAGTGTTGGTGCTGCTGTCCAAATTCACGCCCATCAGGCAGAGCATCATGTCGCCCCCGGCGCGGATGGCCAGGTTGACGTCCATCCAGGAGGTGTTGCCCATTGCCGAGTCGGTGACCACAGTGCCCCGGAATCCCCACTCGTTGCGCAGCACATCGGTGAGCAGGGCAGAGCTGGCGCCCGCCCAGGTGGCGCCCAAATAGCTGTAGCTGCTCATGATGGCGGTGGAGCCGCTCTCCTTGACGGCAATCTCGAAGGGGCGCAGGTACAGCTCACGCATGGCCTGTTCGTTGGACCACACAGAGAGGGAGAGGCGGTTGCTCTCCTGGTCGTTGAGTGCAAAGTGCTTGGTGTAGCAGTAGACGCCCTGGCTGGCGGCGCCCCGGATGGTGGCGGCGGCCATACGGCCGGAGAGGAGGGCGTCCTCAGCGTAGTACTCAAAGTTACGCCCGGACAGGGGGGTGCGGTGGAGGTTGGCGCCGGGGGCGTACAGACCCACCACATGGTTGGCAGAGGCCTCTGCGCCGAAGGTGCGTCCAAACTCCTCTACCAGCTCCTCATTCCAGGTGGAGCCGATGACCACTTCGCTGGGGAAGGATACGCCCCGCAGGCTGCTCACCAGGCTGTTGATGCCCGCAGGGCCGTCCAGCTCGTTGGTGGCGGGCTTGCCCACGCTGGGGGCCTCGGGGGTGGACCAGCCGCCGTTGGAGATCATGTTGGTCATGTCCTCCACGCTCAGTTGCTCCAGCAGTTGCTCCCACATGGGGTCGTCATAGTCCTTTCCGGCCAAATCCTCCAGGGTGAGGCCGTGGTTGGCAAAGGTGATGGGGGCATCGTCCGGGTTGCTGGCGTAGACAGGGGCGGTGGTGAGGGCAGTCACAAGGGCGTCAGAGGCCGCTTTGCCGTCGGTGCGGCTGGTGGGCAGGGTGCCCGCCCAGTCGGCCCGGGACACATAGGTGGTGATTTGCCCATTGGTCACATCATCAAACTGGTTGACGGCGGCGGTATCATCGCTGGCACGGGGGTTGTCCTCGTTGTAGACGATGTCGGCGTCCACGGTGTAGGTGCGCTGGTCAATGACCTGGTGGGCATTGCGCATCAGCTTAATCTGGTATGTGCCTGCCTCCAGTACATAGCAGCCGTGGTTCTGGTAGTCGTAGGAGGCCATGTCCTCTGCGGCGAAGGAAATCTCCACCGACTCGCTCTCGCCGGGCTGGAGCAGCTGGGTCTTTCCAAAACCGGACAGAACCACATGGGACTTTTCAATGCCGCCGATGGTGTAGGGGGCGGTGTAATACACCTGCACCACGTCCTTACCGGCCACGTCGCCGGTGTTTGTCACCTTGACGGTCATGGTGATGGTGCCGTTGGCGTCGGTATACCCCTCAATTTCCTGGCTGAAGGTGGTGTAGCTCAGGCCATAGCCGAAGGGATACTGGACCACGGATTGGTAGGCCTGCTCGTCGCACTCGCCGGTCTCATTGTCCACCCAGCGGGTTTCGTAGAACCGATAGCCCACATAGATGCCCTCGGCGTATTCCACATAGTTGTGGTCCAGATTGCTGTAGGTGAAGCTGCCTGCATTCCAGTAGGCGGGGGAGGAGGACACATCGTAGGCGTAGGTGTCGGTGAGGCGGCCGGAGGGGTTGACCAGGCCGCACAGGGCCTCGCCCACGGCGTTCATACCGGTGCTGCCCGGGCCGCCGATTCAGAGTGCCGCGTCAATGCCCTCGTCCTCCAGGAACCCCAGCTCCATGGCATGGGAGGAGTTGATGAGCACCACCACGGTGCCGTAGCCCTGGTCCTTGACCAGCTTGAGCAGGTCCTCTTCCTCTTGGGTGAGGGCGAGATAGCTGCGGCCGTCATCGGTGGTGCTGTACCCGGCCTGATACATATCGGCGGGCAAATCGCCGCCCTCGCCGCCAATGCGGGAGAGCATGACAATGGCCACATCGGAGAACTCCTTGGCCTGCGCCAGCACCTGCTGGGTGTACTGGGAGACGGGCACCTCTGCGGGCGTGAAGTTGGAGCCCACATATCCGCCCTGCTCGGGGCGGGATATGCCGGAGCTTTGGTAGAACTTCACCAGCTCTTCATTGACAACGAAACCGGCGTTGGTCAGACCCTGGATGAGGTCCACGTTGGAGGAGGTGTCGCTGGCGCCGCTGCCGGTGCCGCCATAGAGGGGCGAGATGGTGGCAAAGCCAAACAGGTTGACCTTGGCGCCCTGGGCCAGGGGGAGTGCGTTGTCTTTGTTCTCCAGGAGCACCATGCCTTCGCGCTCCAGCTGTTGGGCCATGCGCAGGCTGGCCTCTTTTGCCTCGGCGGGGCTGAGATGCTCGGCGGAGATGGCATTGCCGCCAGCGAACAGGGGGTTCAGATTGGCGGCCATAAAGGCGTTGATGGCGGGGTAGAGCTGTATACACACCAGGTTGACGATGAGTGTGATGACCAGCAGCACACTCACGGCAATGGCGGAAGCTCTCCCCGGCGAGCGGGAAACGGACTTCTTTTCATTCATGGTCAATTCTCCTTTACATACGCACCGATGAAATGGTGGAAAAAGGGGGAGTTGCATCTTTTTGATTTGTGCAGTATGATGTACATTGTGCATTATATGCAACACCGTGTTGTGCGTCAATCATCAATGTGGCTTTTTGAGCTGTAAAACCAACATGAAAGGAGAAACTGTCGAAAAACTGGGGGAAATAAGTGAAAACAGACAACAGAGAGGGGATGTATTTATGGAAAGTAGACAAGGGAAGGAAAATCAGCGTGTACGGCTGACCAAGCGGCTGCTGCGGGAGAGTCTGCTGTCGTTGCTGGGGGAGAAGCCTGTGGAGCGCATTACAGTCAAGGAGCTGTGCGCCGCGGCGCAGCTCAATCGGTCCACGTTTTATAACTACTATCAGGATGTGCAGGGGCTCTATGCGGAAATGGCCAGTGAGCTTGTGGATGCTCTGCTGGAATACGTGCGGGAGATGGGGGAGCGCAGTGAGGAAATCCTGCGGGCCATGCTGGAGCACATCCGTGACAGGCAAGAGGCCTTTGCACTGCTCATTTACAACGGAGCCTATATGGACTTTACCTGCCCCATTCAGCGCAGGGTGCTGGAGGGAACCATCCGGTATGCCCAGGGGGCAGGGAGAGCGATGCAGATACCGGAAAAGCAGTGGCGGTATGCCCTCGACTACGTGTTCATGGGAGGGGATGGAGCGATTTGTCACTGGGTGCAGCGGGGGTGCGATTTGGAGCCGGCGGTCCTGGCACAGCTGCTGGAGGAGATGATGCGGGCGTCGCTGGAGGCGGCGTCCCACCTGTGCGGGGCAGAGGGAGGAGGTGCCGGAGCGCAGGATGGGCCAGGGTAGGCCCGCCGGAGGGATGGGTGACGCCCGCCTGTGAGGGGTGCACGCAAATCAGGAAGGGAGAGCATCACGCCTGGATTGACCGCATACGCCCCAAAATTCCCGCATAGGATGGTGCAAGACGCCAAGAGCGGGGGAGTATGCGCCATGAGGGAAAGCATCGAAGAACGGGCCTGCGAGATGGCCTTGTACATCATCGAAGAGAAAGCCACCGTCCGAGCTGCGGCGGCCAAGTTCGGCATTTCCAAGTCTACAGTACACAAGGACTTATCCGAACGCCTGCCGGCCTTCAACCACCACCTGTATGAGCAGGTGAAGCAGGTGCTGGAGGAGAACAAGGCCGAGCGCCATATCCGAGGTGGGATTGCCACCCGGCGCAAGTACAAGGGAGATTGACTGCTTGATTGACAAAAAGAGGGAAAATATGGTACAATAGAACCCATTCGGGGAAACAGAGAGCACGAACCGAAAACAGACAGAAGAAAGAGGAGATTGTCAATGACCAACAAGGAGATTGTTCTGCGCTTTTTTGACGAGGTGTTCAATGCCCACGACCTGACCAAGGTGGGGGAGTATGTCCGAAAGGATTACATCCAGCACAACCCCCAGGCGGCACAGGGGCTGGACGGTCTGTTGGAGTTCCTCAAGGGGTTCTTCCAGCTGGAGGCCAGGCACGATGTGCAGTTTGCCCTGGAGGACGGCGATAAGGTGGCAGTGTACGTCTATGTCACCTTTAAGGACGGCAGCAAGGCCATTGTGACGGACATTTTCCGCCTGGAGGACGGCATGATGGTGGAGCACTGGGATTCGGTGCAGCGCAATGCCTCCTTCTAACAGAGCGCGCACAAGGCAATGAAAAACAAGCCGCACACCCGGAGGAAATCCGGGTGTGCGGCTTTGCATTGCTCAGGGCTGCATATCTTGTGTATTCACGGTGACGTCGTTAATCCACAGTCCGCTGCGGAAGCGGATGGTTCCCAGCACGCACTTGACGAGGTTCTCGCTCATCATGGCCAGGTACACCCACAGGATACCCGCCTGGAGCACCAGGCCCGCCAGGGCGGACAGGGGGAGGGCCACCAGCCACAGGGGGAGCAGGTCGATGAGGGTGGCCACCCGCACATCTCCGCCTCCGCGCAGTACGCCCACGATGTTGGTGGAATCGAAGGCGCGCAGGGGCATAAAGAGAAACACGATGGTGAGCATCAGCGTGCAGATATTCCCCGCACTCTGGGACAGGGAGAACACAGGGTAGAGGTAGGGGGCAATGACCAGGTGGAGCAGGAGGAGGAACACGCCGCCGGATACCAGGCCGAAGAGGAAGGAGAGCACATCCAGCAGCGCACCCAGACGGTACACATGGTGGCTGCGCCCGGAGCCGATTTCCTGCCCGATGAGGATGGCGGCGGTGCCTGCAATGGCGAACACACCCACGGTGCACAGGTTGGTCAGGTTGCCCGCAATGGCGTAGGCGGCCAGAATTTCCTTGGAGCCGTCCATGTGGCCCATGATGGTGGGGAAGAGGGAGGTGCCCAGTCCCCAGAAGGTCTCGTTGCACATCACGGGGGTGGAGAAGCGCACAAAGCGGCGGAGCATCTGACTGCCCGGGCGGAGGAGCAGGGCGGGGCGAATGCGGAAGCCCTTATCCAGGACGGCCCACACCGCCATAATGCCAAAGGACAGCACCCGGGCCAGCAGCGTGGCCAGGGCGGCGCCTGCCTCCTCCATCCGGGGAGCGCCCAGGTTGCCGAAGATGAACACCCAGTTGAGGAAGGTGTTGCCCAGCATGGAGGAGGCCAGGATATACATACCCCGGTTGGGGTTGCCCATTGCCCGGTGGGCGCCGATGTACACCTGCACAAAGCTGTCAAAGAAATAGGACCAGCCCACAATGCGGATGTAGCGCACGGCGGTATTCACCACGTCGGGGTCATTGCCAAACAGGCTCATAAAGGGCTGGGCCAGGAAGGTGGTAATCAGGGCGAAGACCAGGGTGATGGCCCCTGCGGCATACATCCCCAGACCCATCACCCGGTTGATGGAATCGGTGTCCCCCTTGCCACGGTACTGGCTGATGAGGACGGAGGAACCGCTCTGAATGCCGAACATCATCAGCTGTACGACGAACACCGGGATGTTGGCCAGGGTCACTCCCGCAAGAGGTCCCTCACCCAGGGTGCCCACCATAAAGGTGTCAATGAGGCCCAGGGAGTTGGTAATCAGGTTTTGAATGAGGATGGGGAGGGCCAGGGCCACTAGACGGGGGTAAAAGCCTGGCTCACGCTTGAACAGGGAAAACATAGCAACCTCTCTCTCGTTTTATTGTGGAAGGGGGGTTAGGACAGGGTGGTGAACAGCGTCT
>CALXDR010000073.1 GCA_944387115.1 uncultured Oscillospiraceae bacterium | reverse complement strand
CTCACTTCGGTCCATCCAGCCTGCTCACGACGGCTCGGACGCTTCTTAGATGTCATGCTCCGCCTGCTCGCGACGCCCGGCTTCACTCCTATTCGGAACAAAACCGGGTGGCTTCGCCCCCCTGGGTTTTATTCCTCACTTCGCTCCATCCGGGCTGCTCGCAACGGCTACGCACTTCTTCGCACTTCCTGCATAAGATAGCGCAGGAGGTGGCGGAGATGATGGGATGGGTGGAATGGACCCTGTGTGTTCTGGCGGCCTTTGGGCTGGGGGCGCTGCTGGCGCTGGTGACGGCGCAGCTGCTGCTCCCCCTGACCATACCTGTACGGATTCTCGTCCCCGGAAGGGACGGGGGCGAGGGACTGGAGCAGACAGTGCGTGCCCTGCTGTGGTTGCGCAGAACAGGACTTTGGCGGGGGCAGATTGTCCTGCGTGATGAGGGGCTGACGCCGGATGGAATACAGCTGGCCCGCAGATTATGTCAATGGGAGGGGGTGCGTTTGGACTGTCCGGCATACGACACCAACACACAAGAGAAATGAGGAATGAAACCATGGAACTGAAAGAAGGATTGGAACAGCTGGAGGAGCTCCAGCGCAAGCTGTATGCCTTTCGTGCGGCCTGCTCGGCACTGTATCTGGATGGGGTGACAACGGCCCCTTCGGATACTGAACAGGGGCGTGGCGTGGCCCTGGGCATCTTGGCCGGTGAGGAGCATAAGCTGATGTCCGACCCCCAGCTGGGGGCGCTGCTGGAGCAGCTGTGGGAGCGCCGTGAAGCGCTTGACCAGGTACATCTGCGCCAGGTGGAGGAGCTGCGGCGCCGCCATGCACGCCTGGTGCGCATTCCCGCCCAGGAGTACATGGAGTACGCCATGCTCACCAGCCAGGCCAGTGCTGTCTGGCACCAGGCCAAAGAGCAGAGCGATTTCTCCCTGTTTCAGCCGGTTCTGGAGCAGCTGGTGGCCTATAACATCAAGTTTGCCGGGTACTATGACCCGGAGAAAGCCCCCTATGACGCACTGCTCCAGGAATACGAGCGGGGGGTGGATATGGCTGCGCTGGACCAGTTTTTCGCCACCCTGCGGGAGCGGCTGGTGCCCGTCATCCAGGCCATTGGGGCGCAGGAGCAGCCGGACGACAGCTTCCTGTTCCGCCACTATCCCCTGGAGGACCAGCGCCGATTCTCCGATTACCTGATGGAGGTGCTCAGGCTGGACCGGGCCCACTGCGCCATCGGGGAGACGGAGCATCCCTTTACCCTCAACTTCAACAGCCAGGATGTGCGCATCACCACCAAGTACAACCCCAATCAGGTGGCCGAGTCCATGTACTCTGTCATCCATGAGGGCGGTCATGCCCTGTATGAGCTGGGCGTAGACCCTGCGCTGGACTACACCTGTGTGGGCGGGGGCGTGTCCATGGGGGTGCATGAGAGCCAATCCCGCTTTTATGAAAATCTGATTGGCCGTTCTCTGCCCTTCCTCCAGGCCATCTACCCCAAAATGCAGGAGATTTTCCCCCAGCAGCTGGGCGATGTAACGGTGGAGCAGTTCTACCGGGCGGTGAATAAGGCCCAGCCCTCCCTGATTCGTATCGATGCGGACGAATTGACCTACTCCCTCCATGTGATGGTGCGGTATGAGATTGAAAAGCAGCTCATTGGCGGCACGCTGGCTGTGGCGGACATCCCCCAGACCTGGAACCGGCTGTATAAGGAGTACCTGGGGGTAGAGGTGCCCGATGACCGCAGCGGATGCCTCCAGGACAGCCATTGGTCGGGCGGTTCCTTCGGCTACTTCCCCTCCTATGCCCTGGGCAGCGCCTACGGGGTGCAGATGCTCCGGGCGATGGAGCGGGACATCGACGTGTGGGGCACAGTGGCCCAGGGGGATTTGTCCCAGGTGAATGGCTGGCTGGGTGAGAAAATCCACCGCTTTGGCAGCCTGGTGGAGCCTGCGCAGCTGGTGCGCCAGGCCTGCGGCGAGGCCTTTGATCCTGTGGCGTACACCGACTATCTGGTGGAGAAGTACAGCCGTCTGTACAACCTGTAAAAGGAGGGGTGTGTATGGAGGAAGCGCTGCTTCAGGTGAGAGATCAGGCCCGGGCAGCCGTAGAGGCGCTGCTGGCCCATGGAACCCTCCGCCCGGGACAGATTGTGGTGGTGGGCTGCTCCTCCTCCGAGGTGGCAGGGGGAGAGATTGGCCGCCGCTCCAGTCTGGAATGTGCCCAGGCGGTGCTGGAGGGGGTGTACCCGCCCCTGCGTGAGAGGGGGCTGTGGCTGGCGGCCCAGTGCTGTGAGCACTTGAATCGGGCGCTGATTGTGGAGGAGGCCTGTGCCATCCAATACGGATATGACCCGGTGTGCGTGGTGCCGCAGCCCAAGGCGGGGGGCTCCTTTGCCACCCTGGTGTGGCAGGGGATGGAGTGTCCTGTGGCGGTGGAGCACATCCGTGCCCACGCAGGGCTGGACATTGGCGGTACGCTCATCGGGATGCACCTGCGGGAGGTGGCAGTGCCGCTGCGTCTGCCGGTCAGGCAAATCGGACAGGCGGGGGTGCTGTGCGCCTACACCCGACCCAAGCTCATTGGGGGAAGCCGGGCGGTATACCCGGGGTAGAAAAATTTTGGTTGATTCTGTCCCTTTGGCGTAGTATACTGGTTTTGACAGGGGGGATAGGCCCGCCTGCCACACCAAAGAGATCAGGAGGCTACGAACATGGATCAGAAGTTTTTGCGTTGCGAGCATTGCGGCAACATTGTGGCAATGGTGAAGGACAAGGGCGTACCTGTGATGTGCTGCGGTCAGAAGATGACCGAGCTGGTGCCCGGCACCACCGACGCCGCCCAGGAGAAGCATGTGCCCGTGTATCAGGTGGAGGGCAATACCGTCACCGTCACCGTGGGCGCTGTGGCTCACCCCATGGGGGAGGAGCACTACATTGAGTGGATTTCTCTCCAGACCAAGCAGGGCAACCAGCGCAAGGCCCTCCAGCCCGGTCAGGAGCCCACCGCCTGCTTTGCCCTCTGCGAAGGGGATGAAGTGGTGGCCGCCTATGCCTATTGCAACCTCCACGGTCTGTGGAAGGCTTAAAATCCATCCTATGTGGGAGGTGTCCTCGTGTGTGGGGGCGCCTCCCATTTGTTTTGGGCAGGGACAGAGGGAGGTGGGCGCAGTCGGGGGATGGGTCGGCTGAGGTGTGCATGGGGAACTGGATGATTCATACAGGGGTGGTGCAGGCGCTGCCCCACAGCGTAAAAGCCCCACCGCCGAAGAGAGGCGGTGGGGCTTTTGGTATGCGTTGGTATGCATCTGGTGGGGTCAGTCCTCGTATGCGAAGGCGGGGTCAAAGTCGTCGTCGAAGGACTCCTCGTCCTGGTGGATATAGGCCTCCAGGAAGGTGGACACAGCGGCCCAATAAAGTTCCGGGTTGGTGCCCACCGAGCGGGCGTGACCCGCCTCCGGCATCCAGAGAAAGCTCTTGGGGCAGCGGGCGGCCTGGTAGAGCTTGCCCATCATAAAGCCGGGGATGAGTTCATCCTTCACCCCGTGGATGAACAGGGTGGGGGTTTTGGACTGCGCCACTGCCTGGATGGGGGCGGCATCCCGCAAATCATAGCCGGCATGGCGCAGGGTCGTGCGCCGCAGCAGGGAGAAAATTATGGCGGAGGGGAGGGGGATGGAGCAGTGGGTGTACTCCACCGTAGAGTTTTTGAGCAGCTGCAAAAACTCCGCCTCAAAGGAGGTGTAGGCACAGTCGGAAACGGCGGCCTTGACCTGGCGGGGCAGGGCGCCGCCGGTGGACATGAGTACGGTGGCGCCGCCCATGGATGTGCCGTGGAGGACAATCTGGGCGTCAGGGTCCCGGCGGGTGATCAGGTTGACCCAGCCCAGCAGGTCCAGACGCTCGGCATAGCCCCAGCCCACATGCTCGCCCTCGCTCCTGCCGTGGCCGCGCTGATCGGGGAGCAGCACATTCCAGCCCGCCTGATGGTACAGCTGGGCAATGGCCCCCATGGACTCATGGGTGTCCCGGTATCCGTGCAGGCAGATGGCCCAGCGGTGGGTTTCCTCAGGGGCCGGGACAATCCCCGCCCAGAGGATGGGGCCGTCCACCGCCTGGATGGTAGCGGAGGAGAAGCCCTCGCCCGCTCTGGCCCAGAGCCGCCCCTGGGACTGGAAGTCGTTGTCGTCCAGCTCGTCCGGGTCCCGCTCCTGGGGCACAATGAGCTTGCTGTACAGATAGTTGTTCAAAGCGGCAATGCCGCCGGTGGTGGCGCCAATTCCAGCGGCAACCAGGCCAAGCAGGCCCAGCTTGGTACCTTTTTTCATGGTATACCTCCTAGTATCTGGACTTGTGTGCAGTGTCTCTGTGAACAATATACCCGCTTTTGACAGATGCGTCAACCCCGGGGGTGTAAACCATTTGTGAATCTTGTGGGGAGGGGCTTCGTTCATGATTCTGGGTGAGGGGCGACGGGCGATAGCGGCAACCCCAACCATGTGGAGCTATTTCAATTCACGCCCCTACGGGAGGGGCGACGGCTCTTTGTGAGATGACTGCGGGCGGTAAGGAGGGGGCATCTACACTATCCGGTCAAATGTGCTGGTTCATCAACAGCGCACTCTGCGGGGTGGCAGCTGAGTTGCGGAAGATGGGGAATATAGAAATGCGCCATTTCATAGAATAGTATTTTATTTACTTTATTGACATTTATTTTATTTCTGGTAGAATGGAAGACAGAAAACCGCAATGTTCGACTGCCTTCCTGACGGCGTAACCGCTGCACCCCAGACGGAATGTGGGGGGTGCGCCTTTCCGAGGTGATTGCGCTCCACACCGCAAAGACTCCAGATGCCGGAGGAACTTACAGCCCATGCGCGCGCACCATGTCGGGATAGATGGAAGAGGGGGCAGAGGAACAGGAAAGGAGCAGATGGAAGCATGGAACTCAACTACATCCCCTGGGGGGACGTCTTGATTCCCGATTTGGAGTTGGATGAATTGGAAACCAGACCCCTGAACAAGTGGGGACGGATGCGCAAAAAGTACCTGATGGAAGACCGATACCTCACATTCAATAACATGGTGATGGAGGGGACATTGGCTCAGCATCTTCTGGAAGTGGAGCAGGCGGCAGAAGCCCGGATGGAGTTGCTGCTGCCCCAGCTGGAGGCAGCGGCTGGGATTACAGAGGAGTTGAAGGCCAGGGATATGATGAAGTGGGTAGGCCTGAAAAACACCTGCAAGGCCCAGGTGGAGGAAATCATCCAGGCGGAACTGATTTTCGTGTAGGCCGGTGAGAACAGAAAAGGGACATCAGGTGGAGCAGAACCACCTGATGTCCCTTGTTTTCTCCCCAGCAGAGCCTTGATGGCTAATGCTGTGCAGTTCTGATAGAGTTTCTGAGGTAAAGGTCTGGTTGAGCCGCACATACATGCGCCCAATGTCCCCAGAGGGGATATACGCAAAACGGACACCCTGCAAACGCAGAGTGTCCGTTCTTCTCGCCGCTGTGTTGCCAGCGGAATAACCAGAGCGAACGCCGGTCCAGTAAACTAACAATGGCTTGGTTCGTCTGGGTTTGATGTGGTGCAGACGGCGGGCAGGCCGCCGACCAAAGCAAAACGCGACCGCCGAAGGCAAACAAAAGGCCGCCAAACAAAAACCCCCTCCGGCATAGCCGGAGGGGGGTGGTGCAGTTGAGCAATCCAAATCCGAACCTGTTTTCTGATCGGCCAATGCGCTTTTTAGGTCATCAAAAGTGATGGTCGTTGTTCCTTCATTGTAGTTGAATGTTATCACCATTTTGTCATCGTACAGGAAAATGGCGTTGATAAAAGTGTCAATCAGCATCCTACGGTGGGATTTTTGCTGTACATCCAGCTTGCGGAAGCGGTGGAGCCAGAAGGTCATAAACTCGGCGCTGACCTTGGGCTTCGCCAGCTTCTCACAGGCAATCTTGGTTTCCAATTCCTCTTTTGTGGCCTCCAGCTCTTCCAGACGGCTTTTCGTAGACTTGGTCAAGATACCCTGCTGGATGGCGTTCAAGAGGTTTTGAATGGCTGTATCCGCCTCCCGCAGCTGCTGTTCATAGAGCGGCAGATTGACATTCTCTCTGTCCTGCAAGTCCATCAGCATGGACACGATGGCCTCAATCGCCTCATCGTCCATCACCATTTTCATGGTTTC
>CALXDR010000072.1 GCA_944387115.1 uncultured Oscillospiraceae bacterium | reverse complement strand
TTTCCTAAAAAAGTTCAAAAAAATGCTTGCTTCCTCCTGATGTATGTGGTACAATACTGGAGCATTCCGCACGAGGATGGATTTTTCGTCTTGTGCTGCCCGGCCTGGGCAGTGGACGCGGGAGATGAAGTCCTCGGAGGTAAAAACAATTTCTAGGAGGAACAAAACATGGCAGTCGTATCTATGAAGCAGCTGCTGGAGGCCGGCGTGCACTTCGGTCACCAGACCCGTCGCTGGAACCCCAAGATGGCCACCTACATCTACACCGAGCGCAACGGCATCTATATCATCGACCTGCAGAAAACCGCAAAGAAGCTGGAGGAGGCTTACTCCTTCGTGCGTGACCTGTCCGCCAACGGTCAGTCCATCCTGTTCGTGGGCACCAAGAAGCAGGCTCAGGAGGCCATCAAGGAAGAGGCTTCCCGCTGCGGTATGTACTATGTGAACGCCCGCTGGCTGGGCGGCATGATGACCAACTTCAAGACCATGCGCACCCGTGTGGACCGCCTGAACAAGCTCAAGAAGATGCAGGAGGACGGCACCTTCGATATGCTCCCCAAGAAGGAAGTCATGAAGCTGCTGGGCGAGATTGAGAAGCTGGAGAAGTACCTGGGCGGCGTTGTGGAGATGAAGAAGCTGCCCGGCGCCCTCTTCGTTGTGGACCCCCGCAAGGAGCGCAACGCCATCAACGAGGCCCGCAAGCTGAACATCCCCATCGTGGCCATTGTGGACACCAACTGCGATCCCGATGAGATTGATTATGTGATTCCCGGCAACGATGACGCCATCCGCGCCATCAAGCTGATTTCCTCTGTCATGGCCAACGCCGTGCAGGAGGGCCGCCAGGGTCAGGACGCCCCTGTGGAGGCCGCCGCTGAGGAGTCTGTGGTGGCTGAGTAAGCCGCTGCTCTGCTCCCCCACCCTTTTGATAGCGCCCGCCTGTGGGACGGGCGGGCGCTATTCGTGTTTACAAATTTAATTGGAGGTATACAATCATGGCTATTTCTGCAAAAGATGTACAGAAGCTGCGGGAGATGACCGGCTGCGGCATGATGGACTGCAAGAAGGCACTCACCGAGGCCAACGGCGATATGAATGAGGCCATCGAGTATCTGCGTGAGAAGGGCCTGGCCGCTTCCGCCAAGAAGGCTGGCCGCATTGCCGCCGAGGGCATGGCCTATGCCGCTGTCATTGACGGCGTGGGCGTGGTGGTCGAGGTCAACGCCGAGACCGACTTCGTGGGCAAGAACGAGAAGTTCGTGGACTTCGTCAAGGGTGTGGCCGCCACTGTGGCCGCCTGCAACCCCGCCGACCTGGACGCCCTGATGGCCTGCACCTACAACGGCAGCACCATGCTGGTTCAGGAGCAGCAGCAGGAGATGGTTCTGGTCATCGGCGAGAACATCAAGGTGCGCCGCTTTGCCCGCTTTGACGGCGGTGTGTGCGTGCCCTATATCCACGCCGGCGGCAAGATTGGCGTGCTGGTGCAGCTGAATGTGGAGGGCGGCATTGACGCCACCGAAATCGGCAAGAACGTCGCCATGCAGATTGCCGCACTCAACCCCCGCTTCTGGGACAAGAGCCAGGTCACCGAGGACGTGCTGGCCGAGGAGAAGAAGATTATGCTGGCCCAGATGGACAACGACCCCAAGATGGCTTCCAAGCCCGAGCAGGTCAAGGCCAAGATTGTGGAGGGCAAGCTGAACAAGTTCTACTCCGAGAACTGCCTGCTCCAGCAGGAGTATGTGAAGGACGGCGACTTCACCGTGGAGAAGTATATCGCCTCCGCTGCCAAGGAGCTGGGCGGCACCGTCACCTTCCTGAACGCCGTGCGCTTTGAGAAGGGCGAGGGCATCGAGAAGAAGCAGGAGAACTTCGCTGAGGAGATTGCCAAGCAGCTGGCAAAGTAAGCTCCCTTCATCCCGCTTTCTAACGATTTTGGATACTGCGCTCCCCCGGATGGGGCCAAAAAGGCCCCATCCGGGGGTGTTTTGCATACCCCTCCCCTGCTCCTCTCTGCGCAAAAGGGTATCCCGGTGCGCACATCACCGGGATACCCTTTCTCATGTCCCTATAGTTCCTTCCGAATCTGCCGCAGTGCGTGCTTTTCCAAGCGGGATACCTGCGCTTGCGAGATACCCACCTCCGCAGACACCTCCGTCTGGGTTTTCCCCTGAAAAAACCGCAGCGCCAGAATGCGCCGCGCCCGCGCCCCCAGCTTGGCAATGGCATCTCCCAGTGCAATGTGCTCCAGCCAGGTTTCATCCGTGTTTTTAGGGTCGCGCACCTGGTCCATCACACACACGGAATCCCCTCCATCGGAGTACACCGGTTCAAACAGCGATACCGGCTCCACCACTGCATCCAGTGCCATTACCACCTCCTCCCGCTTAATGCCCAGGATTTCTGCCACCTGGTCCACCGTTGGCTCCTGCTGGTGCTCTGCCTGATACGCCTCTTTGACCTGGAGCACCCGGTAGGCCGTATCCCGCAGGGAGCGGGATACACGGATGACGCTGTTGTCCCGCAGATAGCGGCGGATTTCCCCAATAATCATGGGCACTCCATAGGTGGAGAAGCGCACATCCATGGTAATATCGAAGTTGTCAATGGCCTTAATCAGCCCAATGCACCCCACCTGAAACAGGTCGTCTACATTTTCACCCCGGCCGGAAAAGCGCTGAATCACCGAGAGTACCAAGCGCAAATTCCCGGCAATCAGCTCTTCCCTGGCCTGCATATCTCCGTCCCTGGTCCGCCGGAGCAGCTCCAGACTCTCCTCACTTTTGAGTACCTTTAGCTTTGCAGTGTTAACCCCGCAGATTTCCACCTTGCCCTGCACATTTTCACCTCATTTGGAACCTGATATACTCAGTATTTCCTCCGGGGGTGCTTTCATACAACGGGGACAGGGGCATTATTTTTAATCGTCAGACCGGGTTCGATGGACTTTTCCCTAGATAAAATGAATCAGCTCCCGCTTTAGCCTCTGGATGATCCGCTTCTCCAGCCGGGAGATATAGGACTGGGAAATCCCCAGCAAGTCCGCCACCTCCTTCTGGGTACGCTCCTTCTCCCCCGCCAGGCCAAAGCGCATGGTGATGATGGTGCGGTCCCGCTCCGGCAGCCGGGTCACTGCCTCCAGCAGCAGCGTCCGGTCTGCATGCTCCTCCAGGGGCTTCTCGATGACGTCGCTCTCCGTGCCCAAAATATCCGCCAGCAGCAGCTCGTTTCCATCCCAATCTGTGTTCAGCGGCTCATCCAGAGACACCTCACTTCTCCGGTTGGCATTTTTCCGCAGATACATGAGAATTTCGTTCTCAATACAGCGGGAGGCATAGGTGGCCAGCTTAATGTTTTTTGCCGGCTGATAGGTCTCCACCGCCTTAATCAGCCCAATGGTGCCGATGGAAATCAAGTCCTCAATCCCCACCCCCGTGTTTTCAAAGCGGCGTGCGATGTACACCACCAGGCGCAGATTGTGCTCAATCAGGGGCGCACGCACCGCTTCCCGCCCTCCTTCCTCCTCCAGCCGTGCCAACAGACCGTTCTCCTCCTCACGGCTGAGGGGTGCCGGCAGCGTGTCGCTCCCCCCTATGTACATAATGGAGCCATGCAGCCGTACCCCCAGCTTTGTGCACAGGCGGCACAGCAGACCATACCATTCTTTCATATCAAATTCCTCCAATCAACGCCTGATAACTGCCGCTGTCATCCACCGGTGTGGGTGAGAGCGCCACCAGCAGCCCACCCATGTCCCGCCCATCCATACGCACCTTCTGGGCGGGCAGCGCCAGCATCAGGCCGCATGCAACCCCCACCGCCCGATAGGGAATGAGCCTGGCCCCCCGCACTCCGGCCTCCTGACAGCGCCGCACCGCCTGGGTCGGCTCATCCACCGGCACACCGGGTGGGAGATAGGGGGCCAAATACGCCCCCTCTGCCACCACCACCGGGCGGTTGCTCACCGGGTCTGTCAGCGAGTGGCCGGAGTCCACCAGCGCCGTCATCACCACCGAATGCCCGTTGAACAGCAGCTCCAGACGCACCATTTCCCGGCTGCCCCTCTGCCCCGTCCGCCGAAAGAGCAGGGACATGATGAAGTAGCACAGCACGAACAGCACCAACAGCAGGCGCAAATCCAGGGGAGAATAGAATACCCCCTGCGCCATGGTCAAGGTGGTGCCGCCCAGCTGTTCCGCAGCCATAACCAGCCCCGCCAGCCCTGCGGAGGCGGCAAAGAGGCACACCACCCCGCGCCAAAGCCGCCGCTCCCCTCCAAAGGCCGCCAGCGCCATGAGCACCCCAATCCCGATTTTACACGGCCACGCTGCCAGCCAGCTCAGCCCCGGGAGGAATAGCAGCACCGCATACCCTGCGCCCAAGACCGCCCCGCCTGCAATGCGCCACCGCCGCAGAGCCAGCCCCGCCAGCCGAGCGCTGCCCAACAGCAGCAAGTAGTTTGCCACCAGATTCAGCAGGAACAACAAGTCCAGGTATACCACCGTCATACGCCTCCACCCCTCCTTATCCAGCCTGGACAACACCCCCATTATAGCGGACAGGGCACTCAAAAAATGTAAAACCGGCGCCAAACCTCTATAAGAAAACAAGGGCGCCCCGGCTTTCGCCGGGGCGCCCTTGCCTTCCGCAGCTGAACTATCCCATTCCCCTGCCAGCGATTCCGCTGTGCGCTGTCCCAGCGGGGGCAGCGGAAGTATCATTCTGGCCTGTGTACAACCTTCACAGCCTTTTCCGCCTTGCTGCGGGGGAGCATCAGCTCGTGCCCGCACCCCTGGCAGCGCAGCTTGAAGTCCATTCCCACACGCAGCACCTTCCAGCACTTACTGCCGCAGGGGTGTCCCTTCTTCAGCTCCAGCACATCCCCCACATGGATGTCCATCGGCATCTATTCCACCACCTTTCCTCGTCCTTTGATCCGCTCCCAGTAGGCCTTTGCCGCCTGTTCCGTCTTATTTTCCCCATAGTGATAGTATGTCCGCTCCCGCAGCGCATCGGGGAGATACTGCTGCTCCACCCAGTGGCCGGGGTAGTCGTGGGGATACAGGTATCCCTGTTCCCGCTCAAAGCCCGTGCCGTCTGCGTGGACATTTTGCAGGTGGCGGGGAATCTCCCCCGTCCTGCCCGCCTGCAAATCTGCCCGGGCTGCCAGAATGGCGTCGTGACCGGAGTTGGATTTCGGCGCAGTGGCCATCAATATGGCCGCATCCGCCAGGGGGAGCTGGGCCTCCGGCAGCCCCAGCATATTGGCCGCATCCACGCAGGCCTTTACAATGGGAATGACCTGGGGATAGGCCAGCCCCACATCCTCGCAGGCAATCACCATCAGGCGGCGGCAGGCGGAGATGAGATCCCCCGCCTCCAACAGCCGCCCCAGGTAGTGTACCGCCCCGTCGGGGTCAGAACCTCGGATAGACTTTTGCAGGGCAGAGAGAATGTCGTAGTGGCCATCCCCATCCCGGTCATAGCGCATGGAGGAGCGCTGGGCCACCACCTGGGCATCCGCCATTCCCAGGGTGAGCACACCATCCCGGCGGGGGCTGGCTCCCACCAAAAGCTCCATGGCATTGAGAGCCTTGCGCACATCCCCGCCGCTGGCCGCCGCCAAGTGCTCCTTCACCCCCTCCTCCCACGCAATGGCCACTCCCAGCTCCTCTTCCAGCACCCCTTGTGCCCGCTCCAGGGCAGGGAGCATATCCTGTGCGGAAATGGAGTGAAACTCAAATACCGTAGCGCGGGAGAGAATGGCGTTAAAAATGGTAAAGTAGGGATTTTCCGTGGTGGATGCGATGAGGGTGATTTTCCCCGTCTCGATAAACTCCAGCAGTGCCTGCTGCTGCTTCTTGTTGAAATACTGAATCTCATCCAGGTAGAGAAGCACCCCATTGGGGGCCAACAGGGTGCCCACCTGGTCCATGACCTCCCGCAAATCCGCCAGGGAGGAGGTTGTGGCATTGAGCTTGTGCAGCGTTCGCCCTGAGCGAAGGGCCACAATGTTGGCCACCGTGGTCTTTCCCGTTCCAGATGGCCCATAGAAGACCATGTTGGGAATCATACCCCCCTCAATGACCCGGCGCAACAGCCCGCCTTCCCCAAGAATATGGCGCTGTCCCACCACCTGCTCCAGCTGTGTGGGGCGAAGCCTGTCCGCTAAAGGCTGATACATCTGCCGCCCTCCTCTTTATTAGAATGAACTGTATTGTACCACACTGTCTCTGGGAACGCAAGCGCCGCCCAGATCCAGCCCGGCAGGGTGGAACGGGCGCTCCAGTCGCCCCCGGCGTGCGCCCAGCGCCATGAAACCTGGGCGATACCCTGCCGATGCTCCGGGAGGATGGTGCTCCCGGCGTGCGCCCGGTGCTAAAACCGCCCAGACCTGCCCGCCCCGATTCCCACAGCCATACCCCATGACAGGGTTCTCCTCCCTGCCGCCCCTTTTGCACGCCAGCGCCCTCCTACCCAACCCTCCCCCAACAGCTTCCCAGAACTCCCTCCCAGAACTCCCTCTCAGAACGCTCCCCCAGAACGCTCCCCCG
>CALXDR010000071.1 GCA_944387115.1 uncultured Oscillospiraceae bacterium | reverse complement strand
GGCCACCCTGGGTTTTATCCCTCACTTCAGTCCATCCAGCCTGCTCACGACGGCTCAGCGCTTCTAAGATGTCATGCTACGCCTGCTCACGACGCCCGGCTTCCCTCCGACTCGGAACAGCCATTGCGGGCTGCGCCCGCCTGCCATGGCTATTCCTCGCTCCGGTCCATCCGGGCTGTTCGCAACGGCTTCGCACTTCTATTAAAAAAAGCGCCGCATTCTGCGGCGCTTAGCTTGTCAAACAACCTCCCGCGGGGACAGCCTCGCAGAGTTTCGCCGTCGATAGGCGGCGAAATTAATTGAAATCTGGTGTTTTCCGGGGACATGAGCCGCGGAAAACACACTGCTCACGGAAAAGAAGGCGACTTTTTCGGCACGAAATCGAGCCTTCTTTTCCATTCAGACACCCGTGGAAAAAGGCAATACCTTTTTCCACGGATTCAAAAGCGCCGCAGAATGCGGCGCTTTTGCGGGTTGCAGCTTACTCGGAGAAGTCGGAGTTGATCAGCTCCACCAGAGCGTTCACAGCAGTCTCCTCATCGGGGCCGTCAGCGATCAGATTGATGGCGGTGCCCTTTACAATTCCCAGGGAGAGTACGCCCAGCAAGCTCTTGGCGTTTACCCGGCGCTCCTCCTTCTCCACCCAGATGGAGCTTTTGAACTCATTGGCCTTCTGAATAAAAAAGGTGGCGGGGCGTGCGTGCAGGCCAACCTGATTGTTTACTACGGTTTCCTTCATGAACATGAACGATTCCCTCCATTATGTCGGTTTGGGGTGGGCGTACCCCACCTCCCGCAACTGTGGTAGTCCTAGTGTAGCAAATTTACAGGCCATCGTCAACATCATTTTACACAAATCGAATTGTGACGCACCGGGGCGGCTTGTCAAAATTTCCTCTCAAAAGTCTTACTTCAGGGTAACTACCGTCACCCCGTCCTCCCCTTCGCCGTATGCGCCGGGGCGGAAGGCCTTGACATAGTGGCTGCCCTTGAGGTGCTCCCGCACCGCCTTGCGCAGCGCGCCGGTGCCTTTGCCGTGGATGATGGTCACCGTCTCCAGCTTCCCCATCAGAGCCTCGTCCAAAAACTGCTCCACCTGGGACAGCGCCTCGTCCACCATCATCCCACGCAAATCCAGCTCCGGCCTGGCAGCCGCCGCACGGAAGGCACGGTGCACGGCGCCGCCTGCCCGGCGGGCGGCGGCCTTGGCCTTGTCCTGCTGGCTCTGGCGCTTGCGCTGGGTCATATCCTCCAGCACCCGCACCTCGCTCTGCTTGGCCTTCAAGCTGAGAATGCCCGCCTGGAGCTGGAGGGTGCCGTCCCGGTTCACCCCCACCACCTCGGCCTGGGTGCCCATCTTGAGCAGCTCCACCACATCTCCCACCACGGCCTCTCGGCTGGCAGGTGGCGGGGCGATGGGCTGGGCCTTGCCGCCCAGGGCCTGCTCGGCCTGGTTGAGCCGGCGGCGCAGGTTGGAGCGCTGCTCGTTGTCGTCCACCCACTCCTTCGCCTTCTCCTGGCGGCGGCGCATCTCGTTGAGCTCCTTAAAGGTGGCGTCCGCCGCATCCCGGGCCTCCTGAAGGATGGCCTGGGCCTCCGCCTGGGCCTTCTCCGTGGCACGGCGGCGCTCCTCGGCCACCACAGCCCGGTACTGCTCGGCCTCTGCCCTGGCCTGCTCCATCTCCCGGCGCAGCGCCGCCGCCTGCTCCCGCTCGTGCTCCATGGCCTGGCGCTGGAGGTCCAGCTGGGACAGCACATCCTCAAAGCGCACGTGCTCGGCGTCAATGCGGTCAGCGGCCTTCTGGATGATATAGTCCGGCAGTCCCAGCCGACGGGAGATGGCAAAGGCGTTGGACTTGCCCGGAATGCCGATAAGCACCCGATAGGTGGGGCCAAGCGTCTCCACATCAAACTCACAGGAGGCGTTTTCCACCCCCGGGGTGCTCATGGCATACACCTTCAGCTCGGCGTAGTGGGTGGTGGCGGCCACCAGCGCCCCCATCCCCCGGGTGGACTCGATAATTGCCGCCGCCAGTGCTGCGCCCTCCACCGGGTCGGTGCCTGCGCCCAGCTCGTCAAAGAGCACCAGGGTGTCCGAATCCACCTCTTCCAGAATGCCCACAATGTTCACCATGTGGGAGGAGAAGGTGGACAGCGACTGGTCGATGGACTGCTCGTCCCCGATGTCCGCCAGCACCGCCGAGCACACCCGGATGGTGGAGCCGTCGGCGGCGGGGATGTGCAGCCCGCACTGGGCCATCAGGGTGAGCAGGCCCAGGGTCTTGATGGTCACGGTCTTACCGCCGGTGTTGGGGCCGGTGATGACCAGGGTGTCAAACTTCTCCCCCAGATAGAGGTCGTTGCGCACGGCAGTCTTCAAGTCCAGCAGGGGGTGGCAGGCCCTTTTCAGGTGGATGTACTCCCCCAGCACCGGCTCCATCCCCCCCATGTTCACCGACAGCTTGGCCCGGGCGAAGATGCCGTCCAGGGCGATGATGGTGCGGTAGTTGTCCTCGATGCTCTCCCGGAACCCGGCGCAGTCGGCGGACAGCTCCGCCAAAATCCGCTCGATTTCCTTCTGCTCCTTCACCTGAAGCTCCCGCAGCTCGTTGTTGGCATTCACCACGCCCATGGGCTCGATGAAGAAGGTGCCCCCCGAGCCGGACACATCGTGTACCAGGCCGGGCACTTCATGTTTGTGCTCGCTCTTCACGGGCACCACATAGCGCCCGCCCCGCATGGTGATGATGCTCTCCTGCAGGTACTTGGACTGATTGGAGGAAATGAGCCGGTTGAGCACCTCCCGCACCTTGCTCGCCGTTGCCCGGATGTGGCGGCGGATGTCCGCCAGCTCCGGGGAGGCAGAGTCTGCAATCTCCTCCTCGCTGAGGATGGAGCCGGTGATTTTCTCCTCCAAAAAGCGGTTGGGGGTGAGGCTGCGGAAGTAGCCGTCCAGCACCGTCTCCTCCACCCGCTCGCCGGTGCCGTACTCCCGCACCGAGCGGGCGCAGCGGAGCACCTGGGCGATGTCCAGCAGCTCTCTGGTGTTGAGGGAGCCGCCCCGGTCTGCCCGCTGGAGGGCGGCGGCCACCGGGCGCACGCCGAAGAGGCTGGGCGTGCCGTGCTTGACCAGCAGGGCAAAGGCGGCGCTGGTCTGACGCAGCAGCCGCTTCACCTCTGTGGGATGGGGAGTGGGGCGGATGTTCAGGCAGGCCTCCCGGCCCTCCTCCGTCACCGCCTCCTCCGCCAGCATAGCCAGCACCCTGGGCAGCTCCAGGGTCTGGATGGATTTTTCAAAGCGTTCCGTCATGATGTACGTTCTCCCATTTTTTCAATGATTGGTAGAATTCCAGGGTGCGAAACCCACGCTCCAGCTGGGTGGTGAGATAGGCCTCCCCCGCCAAATCCAACTGGCGCAGGGACACCGGGTCCACCCGGAAGGAAAACAGCCGCCTGGCGTCGCCGTATAGGATGTAGCGCAGGGCAGACAGGGCGGCGGGGCTGAGGGGAAGGGAGCGCCCATCCCCCACGGGACAGCCGGCACAATGCACCATTCCCGCCAGCAGATGGATGCGCCCCTCCTGGGGCTCCTCCCGGCCGCACACCCCGCACCCCTGGCACAGCGGCTCGTACCCCGCCAGGGCCATGGCCTTCCAGCAGAAGGCGGCCTTGATCTGGCGCGGGGGCAGAGGCAGCTGCTCCAGGGCGTGCAGGCTGTTGAGGAGCAGGGAGAGCATGGGCTGGTCGGGCTGTTCCTCCCCCACCAGCACCTCGGCCACCTCGGCAAAAAAGCTGCCCAGGGCCAGCTTCTCCAAGTCCGAGCGCACCCCGTCAAACCGCCGCTGGGTCAGCCCCTCCTTGAGGCTCCACCGCCCCTGCCGCTGGGTGAGGGTCAGCTCGGACCACACCAGCAGCTGGCTGACGGCGGCGATGGCGCTGCCCTTTTTCCGGCACCCTCTGGCGGACACCGTCAGCTTTCCGGCGTCCTGGGTGAGGACGGTGAGGATTTTATCCGCCTCTTTATACTGGACCTCCCGCAGCACCAGGCCCTTTGTGGTCAGCTCCAACCTGCTCCCTCCTCCTCGGCTTGGGGGTTCCCCCCCGCCCCTTTATATCCGCCGCTCCTGCGAAGGCTGCCAGGCCGCCTCCAGCTTGTGCGCCCGCCGCACCCCCTGGTACTCCTCCGGCGTGCGCCGGCGGGTGAGCATCCAGGCCTGGGGCAGACCCGTGGCCCAAAACAGCGCCCAATACTGCTCCATACACCCCACCTCTTTTTTGTATTTGCAGTTAGCTTGGCAGGGTTTCCAGGGGGCTATGCATGGGAAATTCAGTCTTGCGTATAGCCAAAGTTTTGAATGGCCGCAGGGTTGTCCCGCCAGTTCTCCTTCACCTTCACCCAGGTTTCCAGGTAGACCTTAGCGCCCATAAACGCCTCCATATCTTCCCGGGCCTGGGTGGAGATTTTCTTGAGCATGGCCCCCTGCTTGCCGATGATAATTCCCTTGTGGGAGGCCTTCTCACAGTAGATGGTCACATGGCAGTCGATGATGCCGTCCTCCCGCTGGCTGAACCGGGTGACCTCCACCGCCGTGCCGTGGGGGATTTCCTTGTCCAGGCTGCGCAGCAGCTTCTCCCGCACAATCTCCGCCATAATCTGGCGCTCGGGCTGGTCGGTGACCACGTCCTCGGGGAAGAGCTGGGGGCCTTCAGGAATCCAGGCGGAGAGCACCTTGAGCAGGTCCTCCACCCCCTCGCCGGTGCGGGCGGAGATGGGCACCACGGCGTCCCAGTCGTAAGCCTGGCTGTATGTGGCGATGACCGCCAGCAGCGCCTCCTTCTCCACAGTGTCAATCTTGTTGATGACCAGGGCGGCGGGTGCGCCCAGGGCCTTGATGCGTGCAATCAGCTCCTCCTCGGCGGGGCCGATGTTGGCAATGGGCTCCACCAGGAGCACCACGCCGTCCACATCTGCCACAGACTGGCGCACCACCTTCACCATGTAGTCGCCCAGGCGGGTGCGGGCACGGTGCAGGCCGGGCGTGTCCACAAAGACAAACTGGGTGTCCTCCCGGTTGAGCACCGCACAGATGCGGTTGCGGGTGGTCTGCGGCTTGGAGGAGACAATGGCCACCTTCTCCCCTACCAGGGTGTTGGTGAGGGTGGATTTGCCCACATTGGGCCGGCCGCACAAGGTAATAATACCCGATTTTTTGATGTTTGTCATGGTGTAAATGATCCTCCGTTTTCTATCGCAATGGTGGTTGGATTGGGGTGCGCCTCAGCGCACAACCCCCAACTGGGTTAAAATCTCCTCTTCCCGCCTGCGCATCCGGGCCTTTTCCTCCCCCTCGTCCAGGTGGTCGTAGCCCAGCAGATGGAGCATGGAGTGTACCGTGAGATAGCACACCTCCCGCTCCACGCCGTGCCCAAACTCCGCCCCCTGGGCCTGCGCCCGCTCCAAAGACAGGCACATATCCCCCAGGGGCACCCGTCCGGTGGCCGGGTCCCGGTCCTCCGCTCCGGGGTGCTCCCCGGGGACAAGGTCAAACATGGGGAAGGAGAGGACGTCGGTGGGGCGGTCTATCCCCCGCATATCCAGGTTCACGCCGTGGATGCCCTCATCGTCGGTGATGAGCACATTCACCTCGCAGGGCTGCTCCACCCCCTCCGCCGCCAGGACAGCGGCGATGCACGTGCGAATGCGCTGCTCCACCTGGGGCGGACAGGGCACCTGGGCGCTCAGAAGAATCTCGTGGTTCATCGTCCTTCCCCCTTGTGCTTGTTCTGCTTGGCATTGCGCCGGCGCTCGTCCTCCTCATAGGCCTGAATGATGCGCTGCACAATCACATGGCGCACCACATCCTCCCCGGTGAGCTGGCACAGGGCGATGTCCTCCACCCCTTTGAGCACCCGCATGGCCTCCTTCAGGCCGGAGACCTTGTCGGCGGGCAGGTCAATCTGAGTGGCGTCGCCGGTGATGACGATTTTCGAGCCGAAGCCCAGGCGGGTGAGGAACATTTTCATCTGCTCCCGGCTGGTGTTCTGCGCCTCGTCCAGGATGATGAAGGAGTCGTCCAGGGTGCGCCCGCGCATATAGGCCAGGGGCGCCACCTCGATGTTGCCCCGCTCCAGATACTTCTGGTAGGTCTCCGGCCCCAGCATATCAAACAGAGCGTCGTACAGGGGGCGCAGATAGGGGTCTACCTTGGACTGGAGGTCGCCGGGCAGAAAGCCCAGCCGCTCCCCCGCCTCCACCGCCGGACGGGTGAGAATGATGCGGTTGACCTTCTTGGCCCGGAAGGCGGCCACCGCCATGGCCACCGCCAGATAGGTCTTGCCCGTGCCCGCAGGGCCTACCCCCACGGTGATGGTGTTGTGCTTGATGGCGTCCAGATACTTCTTCTGGCCCACCGTCTTGGCCTTGATGGGCTTGCCCTTGGCGGTGACGCACACCACGTCCGCCGCCACCTGGTCAATTTTCTCCTCGTTTCCGGTGCGCACCAGCTGGATGACATAGCGCACGTTCTGGGCGCTGATGGCCTCTCCCCGGGCGGACAGGGAGAGCAGCCCCTGCACCGTACGCACAGCCAGCATCACCGCCTCGCCCTCCCCGGAAATTTTCAGGTTGGACTCCCGGTTGACCACCGTGACGCCCAGCTCCTGCTCGATGATACGGATATTCTCGTCAAACGCACCAAAGAGGTTGACTGCCTCCTCCATGCGCTCAATGCTAATGGATTGTTCTACCATGGGTATTCCGCTCCTTTGTGTCGTTAGAAGTGCCAAGCCCCCGTAGCAGCTTGACT
>CALXDR010000070.1 GCA_944387115.1 uncultured Oscillospiraceae bacterium | reverse complement strand
GTCCTTGGACTTTTTTGAGGGAATGCAGGGGAAATAGGGTTCGATTCCTGCGGAATTGTCACCCTATTTCCCCTGAGCAGCGTGTTTTCCCCAGGCGCATATCCCCGGAAAACACGGGCCTTGGACTTTCTTTCGCCCCCTGCAGGCGGCGAAACGCTAAAAAATGAACCCCCGCCCATGTCCTGTTGATTTGGGACATGGGCGGGGGTTTTCTCACGCCTCCTCCAACTCAGGAGCAGGCTGACTGATTGCTTTGTCTGTCTCCAGGGTCTTGACCCCGAAGAGGAAGTACAGGATGTGGAACAGCCACACCAGGGCCAGCACAATGCGCCCCACGGGCACAGCGTGCATCATGATAAAACCAATGCTCATCAGCACGGTGACGGTAATCATAATGCGCACCTTGGTTTTCCGGGTCATACCCTGACCCTTTACATAGCTCTCCAGGTTGTTTTTGTACAGCTTGGTGCTGATAAACCAGGTGTGCAGACGCTCAGAGCTCTTGGCAAATCCAAAGGCCGCCAGAAGGAGGAAGGGGAAGGCGGGGAGCAGGGGGAGCACTGCGCCCACCGCACCCAGAATCAGACCCAAAAAGCCCAGAATCAAATAGCCCAGCTTCTTAATGTTCATACGTTACCCTCCAGTTGTCGCTTCTCACGGATGCTCTCCACCATGTGGCGCAGCACCATGACGGGGTGTACGGTGAGCATTCGGGGGCCGGAGTAGCGCATAACAGCCCGAATGCGCTCCCGCATTTCCGGGTTATAGCAATGTACCTTGCAGTTGCTGCAAAAGGTTTTGTGCTCCATAAAGGGGCACTTGTCACTGCGCATGGCGGCGTATTCCGCCAGGGCAGCGCACTGGGGGCACAGCTGATTGCGGGGGGTGTGGTGTAGCTTGCGGCAGTACAGGGCAATCATCTCCCCAACCACTGCCTTCTCCCGCTGGCGCTTGCGCTGCGTGTCTGTCATCAGCTCAGCCTCCCGTGTTCTACGCAGTACACCCGGTCTGCCACCGCCATGGTGGAGGCACGGTGGGAGACAAGCACCACGGTGCGCCCTGCACGCTCTCGCTCCAGGGCCTGGAGGATGACCGCTTCATTCAAGCTGTCCAGGTTGCTGGTGGGTTCGTCCAGCAGCAGGAGGGGGGCATTGTGGAGGAAGGCCCTGGCAATGCCCAGACGCTGGCGCTCGCCCCCGGACAGGGTGTCCCCCAGCTCGCCCACAGGGGTATCGTAGCCCTGGGGCAGGCTCATAATGAACTCGTGCACCGAGGCTTTGCGGCAGGCTTCCTCCAGCTCCTCCTGGGTGGCGTCCAGCTTGGCAATGCGCAGGTTGTTGGCAATGCTGTCGTGGAACAGGTGGGTATCCTGGGTGACAAAGCCCTCCATGGAACGCAGGTCTGCGGTGTTGATCTCCCCAATGGAGCGGCCGGACAGGGTGATGCTCCCCTGGGTGACAGGCCAGAATCTCATGAGCAGCTTGAGCAGGGTGGACTTTCCGCTTCCGCTGCGGCCCACCAGGCCGATAATCTGCCCCTGAGGGATGTCTACGCAGACATGGTCGAGCACCCGTTCCCCGCCGTAAGAGAAGGTGACATCCTCCACGTTGACGCCGGTGTGGAACTGGGTGGCGGGGCGGCCGGTCAGGTCTTCCGCCACGGGCTGTTCCTCCAAAATGTCCAGCACCCGGTTGCCGGCGGCAAAGGTGTTTTGCAGGGTGCTGCCCAGGTTGGCCAGAGCCACAGTGGGACCGAAGGAGCCCAGCAGGGCCAGAGTGGGGAGGAGCACGCCGTCAAATTCCACCTGACCGGACAGATACAGCCCGGCAGAGGCGAAGAGCATGGCCATGCCGAAGAGCAAAATGACCAGACCGGATACCGCCATGTTGCGGCCGGTCACCCGCTTCATGGCCGCTTCGTGGCCGGACAGCGCTGAGGAACGGGCCTCCATCTCCTCCAGACGGCGCTGTCCCGCCTGGTACTGGAGCAGCTCGGAGAGGCCGCGCAGGCTGTCCAGCACAAAGGCGCTCAGTGCGCCGCTGTCCCGGCGGAAGCGCAGGCCCAAGTCTCCGCTCAGCCGGGAGGTGGCCCAGGGGATGAGCACGCCCACGGTGAGGTAGGCCGCCAGAGCCAACAGCCCCAGCAAGGGGTGGAAGGCCCCGATGAACAGGCACAGAATGGTGCAGAACAGCAGGGCGATGGCGGCGGGGGAAATGGTGTGGGCGTAAAACACCTCCAAAAGCTCAATGTCGGAGGTGATGACGGAAATCAAGTCCCCCTTGTCCCGCCCGTCCAGCTTGGCAGGGGCCAGGCGGCGCAGCGCCTGGAACACCTTGCTGCGGATGAGGGCCAGCAGTTTGAAGGCGATGAAGTGGTTGCAGGCCTGCTCTCCGTACCGGAGAATGCCGCGCAGCAGGGCGAATACCCCCATGCACACAAACAGACCGGCTGTGGAGGCGGGGGCGGAAAAGCCCAGCCCGCCCAGAATGGCCCAGCCCCCCAAAATGGTGAGGAAGGAGGCGGTGAGGTGACCGGCCAGACCGAGCAGGATGGCCAGAATCATATAGCCCGTCAAGGGCTTTACCAGACCCACAAGGCGGGCCATGACGGTGATTCCGCTGCGGTGCTTCATGGGTTTCATACCTCCTCTCGTGTGTACTGTTCCAGCTGCATCTGGGCGTTCCACAGGCGGGCATATACCCCGTTCTGGGCCAAAAGCTGGCTATGGGTGCCGCTTTCCGCCACGGTGCCCTCTGCCAGGACATAGATGCGCTGGGCAGAGGCCACATTGGCAAGCCGGTGGGAGATGAGCAGGACAGTTTTGGTGCGGGAGAGCTGATGGATTTGCTCCATGATGTCGTTTTCGCTCTCCACGTCAATGTTGGATGTGGCCTCGTCAAAGAGATAGACCGGGCTGTCGTGGAGCAGGGCACGGGCCAGTGCCAGACGCTGGCGCTGACCGCCGGACAGGTTGCTGCCCTGCTCGGTCAGCTGGGTGTCCAGACCGGCCTGGCTGCGCAGAAAGTCTGCCAGACGGGTGCGCTCCACCACCGCCCACAGAGCTTCGTCGCTGGCCTGGGGAGCGGCGGCCAGCAGGTTGTCCCGCACGCTGCCCTTGAAGAGATAAGCGCCGTGGCTCACATAGGTGATGTGGCGCAGCAGGCTCTGCTCAGAAATCTGGCTGAGTTCCACGCCGCCGATGGTGATGGAGCCGGAGTACCCCCGGTTGCGCCCGGTGAGCAGGGCGGCCAGGGTGGATTTGCCGCAGCCGCTCTCCCCCACCACAGCCACAAAGCCCCCTTCGGGCAGGTCCAGGTTGACACCCCGGAGAATGGGGCGGTCTGCCTCATAGGAGAAGCGGAGGTCACGGCAGGAGATGCCGCCGTGCTCCGGGACGGGAAGGGTGCCGGACTTGGGCTCCTCCAGGTCCAGCAGGCGAAACATTTTGTCGGTGGCGGCCATGCCGTTCATGGCGATGTGGAAGAAGCTGCCCAGCTGACGCATGGGCAGGAAGAACTCCGCCGCCAGAAGGAGAATGAGCAGACAGCCTGCCAGGTCTACCTGATGGGACAAAAACTGACTCACCGCCAGCACGCCGCCCAGGGCGGCGCCGCCATAGGCCACCAGGTCCATGATGGTGATGGAGTTGAGCTGCATGGTGAGCACCTTCATGGTGATGCGGCGGAAATGCTCCGCCTCCCGGTCCATCTCCGCCTGCTTGAAGGCGTCAGACTGGTAGATTTTCAGGGTGGTCAGACCCTGGAGATTTTCCAGGAAGCTGTCCCCCAGGGCGGTGTACTGCCCCCAGTAGCGCCCCAGCAGCTTTTTGGCCCAGGTCTGCACCAGGGCGATGGATACCGGGATCAGAGGCACACACACCAGCAGCACCACTGCGGACAGCAGGCTGACAGGGGCCAGCACGGCAAACAGGGTGAGGGGGCCAGCATGGCGTAGAAGAATTGGGGCAGGTACATACCGAAGTAGGTCTCCAGCTGGTCCACCCCTTCCACCGCCACCTGCACCACCTCAGACGTGTGGGCGCTCTGGCGGTAAGAGGCGCCCAGGCGGAGGAGCTTTTCGTAGATGAGCCGCCGCAGCGTGCCCTTGACGGCCTGGGAGGAGCGATAGCTCATCCGTGCCACCCCCAGGGCGCAGGCAAAGCGGACGGCCAGGGCGAGCACCATCACCCCGGCGGTGGCCGCCAGCGTCCGGGCTGTGGCAGTGCCCTGGTACAGCTGCTGGAGCAGGGCGGCTACGCTGGTCATCAGGCCGATGTTGGCCGCCAGGGATAGCCATTGCAGCGCCACGTTGGCGGCGATGTAGGGTTTACTCTGGCTGACTGTACCAATCAGCCGTTTGTTAATCATCATGGGCAATCAACCTCACAAGTGGATTCCAGCCCCAGAGGGGCGGCCGGGGAAACCGGCCTGCCCACCAGGACTCTGGGTGATACCTGGATAGTTTGTCTAAGCTAACTCAGGATAACAAAGGGAATCCGAAAAGTCAATGGATTTCCTATGGAAATACTGGGGGATGCAGTACGGGGCGGCTGTCCCATGCCCCGCTGCCCGGCCTGGGCACTACATCCGGCCGCCCGGCCGGGCGCAGGCAAGCTATGGGCGCGCTCCGGCGCAGCGTTTGCAAAAAGCTTCCCCCAGCACGCAGGCGAAAGGGCCTACGGGCTGGGGGAAGGGTCAGCGGGGCATTTGGATGTCGTCGTTGCGGTGGATGTCCAGCTGGGCCACGGCCTGGGGCTCGTCGCTCTCAAAGACCTGGAACAGATCCTCGTTTTGCAGGGTGGGACGGCGGTGGCGCAGCAGGGAGGTGAGGATGGGGTAGAGCACAATGGCCACCAGGCCGCCGGAAAACCCGTTGTGGTAGAGGTTCATGCCCTCCAGCGGCAGACCGGACTGGAGCACCACCGAGGAGTGGAGCAGCCCGGCCAGCACCCCGAAGGGCCAGCCGAAGAAGGTGGAAAAGGGGGCCAGCGTGGTGCCGAACAGCCCGGCCAGCTGGAGGCTGTGGGCGTTGGTGGGGACATGGTTGAGCATACTCCCCACCCACACCCCGGCCATGACAGGCAGAATGTTGCGGGGGTGCTTGCCGTAGGCGGAAAACCCGATGATGGTAAACAGCGCCCCCAGGGTGGGGCCGTTCAGGTCACCGTGGATGAGCAGGAGGTAGCCCATGCCCAAAAGGCCGTTCAGCCCCATATTCACCAGCACGGGGCGGCTGCCGAAGACACGCAGAAAGTCGCTGGGCGAGCGCCCTGTGGTGTGCAAAAGCTGGCGGTAGAGGGCCAGGGTGCGCCGGGGGTGGGGGAGCAGTCCCAGCAGGATGCAGCCCACGCACAGAATTGCCACGCCGGTGCCCAAAATCAGGTTGTTCCCTGTGGACCAGGAGGCGTTGGGGGCGGGGTCCAGCCCCAGGGCCTTGAATACAGGCACCAGCACCATGGCCATCAGCCCGCAGGTGAAGCCCAGACTGTAAAGGTTCATGCCGTTTTGGATGCGGAAGGCGTATTCAGACACCGGAGGGGTGAGAAAGCCAATCCCCAGACCCAGGAGGATGCCCAGCAGAGGGTGCACCTGACAGCTCATAAAGCTCACCACCGGGGCCAGGGAGGTGGCCAGGAGGGAGACGTTGACATAGCGGCCGTAAGGCTCCTTCTTCAGCCGGGCGTAGAGGTATCCCCCTGCGATGATGGGCCAGATGTTGACCAGGTTTTTGCCAAACAGGGCAAAGCCGCACATCAGGGACAGGGTCACCACGGTAAAGCCGTTGGGCGGCTCCTCCGTCCACCAGATGAGGGCCACGCTGGCCAGGGTGACCAGGGCGCAGTTGAACAGAGCGGGGCCAAGGCCGGCGGTCTGGATGTAGTCGGTAATCAAAACATCCTCGTGGGTAACGATGTACCATAGTCCCTGGGCAAGTTCCCCAGGTGAGGCGCACAGCAGAGCGCACCCCGCCAGAATCAGGCTCAGGAGTATGAATGCGGGGAGCAGAAAGCGGTGGCGGGGGGTGATGTGGACACGGTGGGGCATAGCGATTCCTCCAAGAAAAGCCCCCTGTCGGGGCGGGGTATTCCATTTTATTATATCGGATGTTGGAGAGGATGACAAGAGCGTATACCGGAGCGGGGAGCGCCAAACTGTGGGGCGGGGGCGTATGCGGCAGGCCAAGGGGGAGGATTTTGCCCTCAAAAGGGTGGAAATGCACAGGCGCAACCCAAAGTTTACACATTGCAACTGGAACATGGTGGCTTTTTTCTCCGCCCGGTGGTATGATAGCAGCAAGCCAGGGGCAGGGTGACTGCCCGGAAGGAGCGTGCTGTTGCAATGACATTGACATTGGGCGAGAAGCTGGCAAAGCTGCGCAGGGAGCACCATTATACCCAGGAGCAGCTGGCCCATCTGCTGGGGGTGTCCCGGCAGTCTGTGAGCAAGTGGGAGAGCAATCTGGCCTATCCAGAGACGGAGAAGCTCCTGAAGCTGGGGGCGCTGTACCAGTGCTCCATGGATTATCTGCTGAAGGATGAAGCGGCTGGGGAGGGCGCAGGCGCACCGGGGGCAGAACAGGATCCGGCGGAAGGGGAAGCGCCGCCGGAGTGTTACACAGGATTCACGGTGCGTATGGGCCGGTTTGTCTATGAGCGCAAGAGCCGCCGGGAGATGTTCGGACTTCCCCTCTGGCACATCAACCTCGGGCCGGGGCGCAAGGCGAAGGGTATCATTGCCATTGGGCAGGTGGCCAAGGGGGGCGTGGCCATCGGATTGTGCTCCCTGGGCGTCGTCTCCGTGGGACTGTGCTCTGTGGGGGTGGTGGCGCTGGGGGCTTTGGCGGTGGCGCTGCTCTCCCTGGGCAGCTTGGCAGTGGGTGTGGTGGCCGTGGGGGCAGGAAGTGTGGGAGTGCTGTCCATTGGCGCACTGGCAGTGGGCAAGCTCTCGGTGGGCGCATTGGCGGTGGGCGAGTATTTTGCCCTGGGGGACCGCGCCATAGGGATGATAGCCCTGGGGGATACCAAGGCGGTGGGCAGTGTGTTTCAG
>CALXDR010000069.1 GCA_944387115.1 uncultured Oscillospiraceae bacterium | reverse complement strand
CGCTATTACCACCAGTGCCTGCACTATCTGGCCCTCACCGGCGCACAGCGCTGGTATCTGGGGGTGCTGGTGCTGGGACGGGGGTTTTACACCTTCGTACTGGAACGGGACGAAGGGGAGATTGCCGCCCTGATGAAGGCTGAGTCCGCCTTCTGGAAGCTGGTGGAGCGGGATTGTCCGCCCTCTGTGGACGGCAGTCAGGTCACCGCCCAGGCGCTGGCTGTGCTCTATCCCCAGGGAGAGGCGTGCGCCGTGCTGGAGGGGATGGAGGAACAGCTGGAGGAGTATGTGCGCCTCAAAGGAGAGCGGCGGGCGCTGGACGAGCGCATCACCCTGCTGGAAAACCAGTGCAAGGCCGCCCTGAAAGGGGCGCGGCGGGGGGTTTGCGAGGGATTTTCCGTCACTTGGAGCGGGGAAACACGGCGGGTCTTTCGTGTCAGAAGGTGCTGAAAGCCCCCTGTGCCCCTGCTCTGGGGGAGCGGGAGACACCGTTTTTCACCCCTGATGGGGACAACAGCCCTGCCCAAGGCAGGGGCGCTGGACGGCACGCAGCCGCCGGCAAACAGACACACACCGCCCAGGGGTAAGCTCCCTGGGCCAACGGGGAGCAGACCGGACTGCACCCTCTCATAGCCTAAAAATTTCCTCCCTGCGGAGGCGGCGAAAGGAGCCGTCCGGTGGGGGGTGGGCGAAGCCTACCCATTTTTCACAGTCAAGAATTTCCAGAAAAATCCTGCTCACAGGCCCCTATATAGTCTGTACTCCTAGAGAACAAAACTTAGAGAAAGAAAAATATATATACTCTCTCCTATTGACGACGACGACGATACCAGGGTAGTTCCCCTTCTACCGGTAGAAGTACCAGATAAGCCGTCGTCGTGAACAACAAAAAATGGGAGTTTTAGGGTTTGGACGAGGATGCGGGGCAGATGGGCTTTGGAAACGGGCACGCACCCACAGGGGCGGGCTTGGGCGCTTGGGAGTGGGGGGAGGGCCGCCTGCGCATGGGAGGGGATGGCAGTGGGGACACACGCTGTGCAGAGGCCCGGCGCAGCTGCGGGCGGAGGGTGGACGGGCTTGGGAGGGGATGGAGGGTGTGGGCGGACGGTGGACGAGATGGGAGAGGAGGGAACAGGGTTGCAGCTGGAGGAGATGAACCGCATCTGGCGGCTGTTGGGAAAGCTTCGTCCCCGGGACAGCGGCAAGCTGCAGGACCGGGAGCTGCTGGCGGCCTGGCTGCTGGTGCTGGAGCCGTACCCCTACGAGGAGGTGCGGCAGTCGGTGGCCGACTACTTTCGTCATCGCAATTACTGGCCGGATGTGACGGACATCGCCAAGGGCTGTCCCTCCTATACCCCGCCCAGCACCAGCGGGCAGGAGAAGTGGGGCCAGCCCGCCCTGGGGCGCATCCGGGAACAGGAGGCTTGGTTGGATTGGTTTTTGAGTGAGGAAGTGCCGAGCCCCGGAGTAGCTCGGATGGACTGGAGCGAAGGGCAAAACCCAGGGCGGGCAACGCCCGACCGGATTTGCCCTGAGTCGGAGGGAAGCCGAGCGTACACGGAGGGGAGCGAGGCATGACAGCCCGGGGCGAGCGCTTTTTTGTTGGCGGATGCCCAGGCAGGCGCAGCCCGCAATGGCTGTTCCGAGTCGGAGGGAAACCGGGCGTAAGCGGAGGGAGGCGTAGCATGACAACGGAGAAGTGCGAAGCCCCCGGAGCAGCCCGGTTGGACCGAAGCGAGGAATAGCCATGACAGGCGGGCGGGTGGGTGGGCGGGGGCAACGAGCGCTGATGGGATTGGACAGCCCTTTTGGGCGGGTGGGCAAAGTCAGCGGGCGTTGGGAGGGCGGTCAGGCCGGGCGGGTGCGGACATCATACGGCCCCATGGGGGCGTGGGAGGAGGTGAAGAGTGATGAGGCAGAGTCCTTGCCCTGTGGAGGTGGGGCAGCAGGTGGTGCGCCGGCCTGTGTCCTTTCCTGTGTTTCTGGACGGGATGACCCAGCGCAGCCCCAGCCTGGACGGACGGGTGGTGTACGTCCACCCGGAAAGGCGCTACCACACGGTGGAGTTTTCCCTCCCCGGCGGGGTGGTGCGGGAGAGCTTTCCGGGGGTGTGACGGCGCTCTCGAACCAGAAAACGGGGCGGTATATCCCGCCGGAGAGGAGGATGGAACATGGGCAATCAGCCGGGCAGTGCCCGGAAATACCACCGCTGCGTACAGCCCAGGCTGGAGGAGATTCGCGCTTGGGCGGCGGCGGGACACAGCCTTGGGGAGATGGCCCAGGCACTGGGCATCTCCCCGGGGAGCCTGTACCGCTATCGTCTGCGCTTTCCCCAGCTGGAACAGGCGCTGTCCGGCGGAAGGCATGGGACGGCTCAGCTGCCCGTCCCGGTGCAGGCGGCGCAGCCGCAGCAGGAACAGCAGCCGCAGCGGGAACAGCAGGCCATCGACCTGCCTGTGGAGGAGATGGAACGGGAGGTGCAGGTGGAGGAGGCCCTCTTTCAGCGGGCCAGCGGGTACATGACCACGGTGACCAAGCACCACAAGGTGCGCCGGGTGGAGTACGACCCCGCCACCGGGCGCAAGGTGCGGGAGGAGGACGAGCTGGTGGAGGTGCAGGACCAGGTGCACGTGCCCGGTTCCGTCCCCGCCATGCGCTTTTGGCTCACCAACCGTGCCCCCCACCGCTGGCAGGACAAGCCCGGCGGCGAGGAGGAGGGGGGCGAGAGCGGGGTCATCCTCCTGCCCCCTGTGGAGGAGGACTGCCCAGAGGAGCAGGGGGAGGCGTAGGCGGGGACAGCCCCCCGCAACACAGGAGAGGAGGAATGGAGCATGGTCCAAACCCTATGGCGGCCCCAGCCCAAACAGGCGGTCTTTTTGGCCCGGCCGGAGTATGAGGCCCTCTACGGCGGGGCGGCGGGGGGCGGGAAATCCGACGCCCTGGTGATGGAGGCCCTGCGGCAGGTACACCTGCCCTATTACAAGGCCCTCATCCTCCGCAAGACCTTCCCCCAGCTGGGGGAGCTGCTGGACAAGGCCCAGCGGTACTATCCCAGGGCCTTTCCCGGCGCCAGATACCAGGCTGGCAGTCACAGCTGGATTTTTCCCAGCGGAGCCAAGGTGATTTTCGGCTCCATGCAGTACACCAAGGACCGCACCCGCTACCAGGGTCAGGCCTACGACTTCATCGCCTTTGACGAGCTGACCCACTTCACCTGGGAGGAGTACTCCTATCTCTTCTCCCGCAACCGGCCCAACGGCCCGGGGACACGGGTGTACATCCGCGCCACCGCCAACCCCGGCGGGGTGGGCCACGGGTGGGTGAAGGAGCGCTTTGTCACCCCCGCCCCGCCCCTCACCCCCATTGTGGAGCAGGTGAAGTGGACCCAGCCCGACGGCACGCAGCGGGTGGAGCGGCAGAGCCGCATCTTTGTGCCCTCCTCGGTGTTTGACAACCCCGCCCTGCTCCGCAACGACCCCCACTATGTGCGCCGCCTGGCCGCCATGCCCGAGGCAGAGCGCAAGGCCCTGCTCTACGGGGACTGGGACACCTTCAGCGGGCAGGTGTTCACCGAGTGGCGCAACCTCCCCCAGCACTATCAGGACCGGCGGGGGAGCCACGTCATCGCACCCTTTGCCATCCCCGAGCACTGGTGCGTGTGGTGCGCACTGGACTGGGGGTATTCCCGTCCCTTCTCCGTGGGGTGGTACGCCGTGGATGGAGAACGGCGGCTGTACCGCATCCGGGAGCTCTACGGCTGCACCGGCACACCCAACACCGGGGTGCGGTGGGAGCCGTCCCAGCTGGGGCGGGAAATCCGCCGCATTGAGGAGGAGGACCCCAATCTGCGGGGACGGCGCATCCACCGGGTGGGCGACCCGGCCATCTGGAACTGCGACGGCACGGAGAGCATCGGCGCACTGCTGGAGCGGGAACGGGTGTACTTCGAGCGGGGGGACAACGCCCGCCTGGCGGGGAAGATGCAAATCCACCACCGCCTGGACTTTGACGGGGAGGGACGGGCCATGCTCTACATCTTCTCCACCTGCACCCACTTCATCCGCACCTTTCCCAACCTGGTGTACGACCAGACCAACGTGGAGGACATCGACACCCAGGGAGAGGACCACAGCTATGACGAGCTGCGCTATGTGTGCATGAAAAATCCCATTGCGCCCCCATCCGCAGTGGCAAAGACCGGGGCGGCGGGGTACGACCCCCTGTCCGACGACGGGGCGGCGGGATACGACCGATATGCCTGGTACGGGAGGTAAGTGGAATGACGGAGGTTACAGTACGGCGGCGGGGAGAACGGTGCGCCCTCACCCTGGAGGGCCATGCCACCGGACAGCCTGCGGTGTGCGCCGCCCTGTCTGCCCTGGTGTGCGCCCTGGCGGGGTATGTGGGGCCGAGGGCGGTGCGGGTGTACCAGTGGGAGCTGGCCCCCGGACGGGCCAGGCTGGAGTTTGCCGGGGGCGCACAGTGCGCCGCCGCCTGGGAGCTGGTGTGTGAGGGTCTGGAGCAAATCTCCAGGCAGTGGCCGGAGACGGTGCTGTTTCGTGAAGGGTAAAAAGGCGTGAAGGGTAAAAAGGAGGAAAACCATGTACCACAGGATGAATTTGACCCTCTTTGACGGGGGAGAGAGCGTCCCCACAGGGGAGGGGGCATCTGTGCAGCCCACCCCCACGGCGGGGGAGGGGGCGCAGGCGGGGCACGGGGCGGGCCCGGTATCGGGAGCGCCGGGTCAGCTTGCGGGGGATCCCCCCGGTGAAGGCGGGGGAGAGGTGGACGGTCTGCTCCACCTGCTGCGCCACCAGCTGGGACTGCCCGACGGCTCCCCCCAGCAGCTGCGGCAGGCCCTGGAGGAGGCCCAACAGCGTGCCCAGGTCCAGCAGCAGGCCCGGCAGCGCCTGCGTGAGGAGGCCAGCCGGGGGGCGGGGGAGGCCCGCCGCCGCTGGGAGCGCTGGCAGGGGGAGCTGGCCCAGGCCAGAGCCGCCTATCCCCACCTGGACTTGACCCAGGAGGGGCGGGCAAACCCCCAGTTTCTCGGTCTGCTCCGGGCGGGTGTGCCCGTCCAGCAGGCCTATGAGGTGCTCCACATGGAGGAAATCAAGGCCCAGGCTGCCCGTGATGCGGCGCAAACCGCCCAGCGGCAGGTGGTGGAGGGGATTCGGGCCAGGGGCATCCGCCCTGCGGAAAACGGCACCGCCGCCCAGAGCGGCTTTGTCCTCCGGGATGACGTCAGCCAGCTCACCCGCCAGCAGCGGGCGGAGATTGCCCGGCGGGTGGAGCGGGGGGAGGTGTTGAACTTCCAAAAAGGCGGGGGCATTTTTTAAGGGCAGGCCCTGCACCCTCCCCCTCCTGGTATGGGGGCAGGGCGCTGGGCGGCAGACTTTGGGCGGGCGGGCGGGTATGGCCCCAAGGGGCGCCTGGGGGAGGCAGGCGCACGGGGCAGGGCGCCGGAAGGCGCCGGAGCACAAGTTCGGGGCGGACACACGCCCCCACATGAGAAAGGAGCGCATCCATATGAACAAGCATCTGAACACCACCATGGTACTCAACCTGTTTGACGGCACGGCAAACCCCAACACCAACGGCACTGCCGAGCTGTCTGCGGAGATGAAAACCTTCTATTCCGATTACCTCATCGACCTGGCGGAGCCTGAGCTGATCCACGACCAGTTTGGTCAGAAGCACCCCATCCCCCAGAACGGCGGCAAGACCATTGAGTTCCGCCAGTTCGACCCCCTCCCCGAGGCCACCCAGGCCCTCACCGAGGGCGTGACCCCCGACGGGCAGTCCATGAGCGTCAAGAGCGTCACCGCCACGGTGCGCCAGTACGGCGGCTATGTCACCCTGTCTGATATGCTCCTGCTCACCGCTGTGGACAACAACCTGGTGCAGGCCACCAAGATTGTGGCCTCCCAGGCGGGGCGCACCCTGGACACCATCACCCGGGAGGTGCTCAACGCAGGCACGGTGGTGCAGTTTGCCGCCGGTCAGGTGGACAGCCGGGATGCACTGTACTACACCAGCAAGGAGGACAACTGCAACCTCACCGTGGAGGCGGTGAAAAAGGCGGTGCGCTTCCTGGAGACCCAGGACGCCCCCAAAATTGACGGCTGCTATGTGGGCATCATCCACCCCAACTGCAAGTACGACCTGATGAGCGACCCCGACTGGAAGCATCCCCACCAGTATGTGGACACCAGCAACATCTACCGCAATGAGATTGGCGAGCTGTACGGGGTGCGCTTTGTCCAGTCCAGCCGTGCCAAGGTATTCCGGGGGGAGAATCTGGCCGCAGACAGCCGCACCCTGAAGGTCAACGGCTCTGGCGTGTCCGCCGCCACCTCCATCCCCTTTGACGGCGGCAGCGTGGAGAAAAACGCCCTGGTGGGGCGCATGGTGCGCATTGGCAACACCCTCACCCAGGTCACTGCCAACACCACCAACACCCTCACGGTGGCAGACCCTGTCACCGCCGCCAATGACACGGTCATCTACCCCGGCGAGGGGGGCAGTGCGGGTCAGGACGTCTACTCCACCCTCATCCTGGGGGCAGAGGCCTACGGCGTCACCGAGGTGAGCGGCGGCGGCCTGCGCCACATCGTCAAGCAGCTGGGCTCCTCCGGCACTGCCGACCCCCTGGACCAGCGGGCCAGCTGCGGCTGGAAGGCCACCCGTGTGGCGGAGATTCTGGTGCCCCAGTACCTGGTGCGCATTGAGAGCACTGCCAGCGCCTGATCCACCGCACCATAAAATATAAGGAGGAACCAATGATGCCTACCACCAAGACCCATGTGAGCGCCCAGCCCAACGAGAACGAGGAGCTGGTGGAGTTTTTCGCCCCCTATGCCGACGCCAGCCAGCGCCAGGACCTGCTGGTGGCGGTCAACGGCCAGACTTTGCGCATTCGCCGGGGCGTGCCTGTGCGTATTCCTAAGAAGTTCTATAAGGTCATCCGTGCCGCCATGGAGCAGGAGCGGGTGGCCCGCAACGCCATGGAGCAGGCCCAGCGCCGGGGGGAGGAGCCTGCGGCGAAATTCTGATGCC
>CALXDR010000068.1 GCA_944387115.1 uncultured Oscillospiraceae bacterium | reverse complement strand
AGGAGCGGGTGGCCCGCAACGCCATGGAGCAGGCCCAGCGCCGGGGGGAGGAGCCTGCGGCGAAATTCTGATGCCCCCTAACCTGGCGGAGGGGAGATGATTCCCCCGCCTGCGGCGGGGGAATCAAAGGGAAACTGGGCCGCCAAGGCGCAGGAGCGGGTGGCCCGCAACGCCATGGAGCAGGCCCAGCGCCGGGGGGAGGAGCCTGCGGCGAAATTCTGATGCCCCGTACCTGGGGGAGGGGAGATGATTCCCCCGCCTGCGGCGGGGGAATCAAAGGGAAACTGGGCCGCCAAGGAGCAGGAGCCCCCTCACAACAGTCCAAGGACTTTTATGGGGGGCGCAGGGGCAGTACAGAAGGGAGGAATGTGTATGACCATCAACCAGGCCATTGGGCAGACCCGCGCCCTCACCGGGTGCGATGCGGACGGGGGGAGTCTGTGCCGGTGGCTGAGTCAGCTGGACGGACAGCTGGCCATGGAATTTTTCCGCACGGAGGGCTTTTGCCCCTATGTGCTGGAGGAGGACGGGGAGGGGGAGCTGCTCCTCCCCTTCCCCTGGGACGGGGTGTATGTCCACTATCTGGAGTCCATGGTGTACTACGCCAACGGGGAATATCAGCGCTATCAAAACGCCCAGGCCCTGTTCAACCAGGGCCTGGGTGAGTGCAGGCGGTGGTACCAGCGCCACGGCCTGCAAGGGCAGGTGGTCACGGGGCGGGCAGGGGGGCGGGCCGTCACCGTGCCCGGCAGGGCCTTGGAGGAGGGCGGGGTGTACCACTACCTGTCCGCCTACGCCATTGCCCTGCGCCACGGCTTTTCCGGCTCGGAGGAGGCGTGGCTGGAAAGCCTCCGGGGGCGCACCCCCCAGCGGGGCGTGGACTACCTCACCCCCCAGGAGGAGCAGGATTGGATGGCACAGCTCAAGGCCTATGTGGACGCCCAGCTGAAGCTCCGCCTGGGGGAAAAGGGGGGAGAGGATGGCTGATATGCTCTTCGGGGCGGACTCCGGCCTGCCCAACCTCAGCCGCTACACCACCAGCGAGGAGAAGCTGCGGGTGCTGGAGAACTATCTGCTCCTGCTGCTGGAAAACCTCCGCTACACCCTGCGCAACCTCACCCCGGACAACTTCAACCAGCAGGAGCTGTCCGCCTGGGTGGACACCCTCCGGGCGGGGCAGGTGGTGGCGGAGACCATCATCACCAGAGAGCTGTACAGCCAGTACGGCGCCATTGCCGACCTCACCGTGGACAGCCTGCGCACCGACTGGAAGCGGGCCGTCAACTATCTGGAGGAGGACACCAGCCCCATCCACTACATCACCATCCACGACGAGGAAATCAGCCTGTGTACCGCCACCACCGACGGCACAAGCACCCAGCAGCTGGAGCGCAACGGGCAGTGCTACTGGTGGACGGACGCCGCCTGCACCCAGATGACCACCGAGGACACCGGGCTGCCCGTCACCGTGTACTGCTACCGGGAGCTGGTGAAGGCCCAGTTCTGCTTTGCCCCGGTGAAGCTGGCCAACGGCGCTGACGCCGTGATGCCGGTGCTCACCTTCGGGGCGGGCACCGGGGCCACGGCCCAGGCGGGCAAGGGCTATGTCTACAAGCACACCACGGGGATGGATTTGCACTACCACACCTCGGACGGGCGGAACATCGCCTCGGTGTGCTTTCAAGACGACGGGTTTGTGGACTGGTCGGCCCGCAGGGCCTCTGTCCATGTGGACACCCAGAAGGGGTGCATCACCGTCACCCCGGAGGGGTCGGCCCAGCCCATCTCCATCGCCTGCCGCCAGCAGGAGGACGGGCTGGCCCTCACCTGGCCGGACGGGGCGGTGTTCACCGTCACCACAAGCTAATCTGCCCCCCAGGGGGCGCAGCGAGGAGGAGGACTATGGATTGGGACCACAGGGCGCTGTCCGCCTTTGCCGCAGGGCTGGCGGTGGGCGGGCGCTGGAACTGTATGCCCGCCCGCACCCGCTACCCCGACTGGCTGGGGAGCGTGGCGGACAGCGGTGTGCTCCACCGGCCGGAGGCGCGCCAGGACTGGGGAGAGATACGGGCCAACGTGCCCCTGCATATGCCCCTGGAGGTGCGCCAGGACTGGGAAGAACGGGTGGCAACGGCCAACCTGAGCCACCTGTTTCAGGCGGCTGTGGAGGGTGCGGTGGAGGATACCAGAGAAAACACAGAAGGAGTGTGAGCATGTTTACCAGAAACTACTATCGAGTGCTCCTGGGCATGATGGCCGGGAGGAGCAGGGAGGTGCGGCTGTACAACCTGGATGGGAAATGGGCCACGGCGATGGGCACCTACGCCCTGTCCAGCTTCTACGGCTCGGATGACGCCACGCTGCGGGCAAGCCCCCGGATTACCGGGGTGTTCTCCCTCGGAAGCACCCTGAATACCAGCAACGGAGGGCTGGTGGTGGGCAGCGGGCGGCGGGCCCCAAGCCTGGACGACTACGCCCTGGAGACCCGCATCACCAGCGGCTTGCAGATACGCAACACCGGCCTGTGCTGGGTGGAGGAGGAGGGAGTGGTGGGGGCAGTGTCCACCTTTGCCATCCGCAACGCCGGCGAGAGCACCATCACCGTGGCGGAGGTGGGGCTGGTGGGGGTGGCTACCATAGGGAATGCCACCGGCTCCGCCAGTATCCCCTGGCTGGCCGAGCGCACGGTGCTCACCCAGCCCCTGGTGATTGAAGCGGGCAGGCAGGCCAACCTCACCTATGCCGTCCGCATTCCCTTTGGGGAGGGACGGACATGAGGCTGCCCAGACTGCCCGCCCCCGTGGGTCTGACCTGCCGCACCCAGACCGCCTTTGCCGGGCTGGAGCGCCGGGAACGGGGGGCAGACGGGGGCATTGGGGAGATGGAAAACCTGTGCGCCGCCCACGCCCCCGCCCTGGCCACCCGCCCGCCCCGCCACATCATTGCCCAGCTGGAGCGCCCCAACGGGCTGTGCTGCGACGGCCGCCTGGTGTGGGTGGACGGGGGCAGTCTGGTGGTGGACGGGGAACAGGTGGGGACCCTCTCCGACTCCCCCAAACGCTTTGCCACCCTGGGCGGGCGGCTGCTCATCTGGCCGGATAAGGTGGTCTACACCCCCCAGGAGGGGATCAAGCCCCTGGAGGCTGTGTACACGGCCCAGGGTCTGCGCTTCCACTCGGGGACCTATGCCGGTCAGGCGGCCCAGGGCAATTCCATCACCACCGACGGGGAGCCCTTCCCCTTCCAGGTGGGGGATGGGGTGACCATCTCCGGGTGTACCAGGCAGCCGGAGAACAACAAGACCGCCATCGTCCGGGAGGTGAGCGAGGACGGGCGGCAGCTGCGCTTTTACGAGCACACCTTCACCCTCCCCGTGGAGGAGGCGGGAGAGCCGGAGGAGGGCCAGACAGAGGAGAGCCAGGCGGAGGCGGGGGTGAGAGAGCCGGAGGCGGTCACCCTGGCCCGCACGGTGCCCGACCTGGAGATGCTCTGCGTCCATGAAAACCGGGTGTGGGGTGCGGTGGGGGACAGCCTGTGGTGCTGTAAGCTGGGCGACCCCACCAATTGGAATGTGTTTGAGGGGCTGTCCACCGACGCCTTTTGTGTGCAGACGGGGACGCCGGGGCCGTTTACCGGGTGCATCAGCTTTCTGGGCTATCCGGTGTTCTTCAAGGAGGACCGGGTGTTCAAAATCTACGGCAGCCGCCCGGCCAATTTTGAGGTGATGGGCAGCGCCACCCTGGGGGTGCTGGCGGGGTGCGGGGGAAGCCTGGCTGTGGCGGGGGAGTCTTTGTACTACCTGTCCCGGTCGGGGATTGTGCAGTACAACGGCGGCACGCCCTATCCCGTGGGCGGTGCGCTGGGGCGTGCCTTCCGCACGGCCTGGGCGGGGAGCGACGGGATGCGCTACTATGTCAGCCTGGATGACGGGCTGTATGTGCTGGACACCGAAAGTCAGCTGTGGCACCGGGAGGACGGCGTCACCCTGGTTGGAACGGGGTGGAAGGACGGCCTGTACGCCCTCACCGGGGACGGGCAGGTGCTTCTGCTGGGCACGCCCCCGGTGGTGCCCGAGGGAGCGGTGCCCGAGGGGCTGATAGGGGGAATGGCCCAGTTCAACCCCATCCACTTTGGGCAGTTCGGGGGGAAATACCCCCGCTACCTGCGCCTGCGCCTGGAGGTGGCCCGGGGCGCCGTTTTCACCGTGGCGGTGGAGTACGACAGCAGCGGCCGCTGGGAACGGGCCACCCAGACGGTGGGGCAGGGCAGCGGCACCCGCACGGTGTCCATCCCCCTGCGCCGGTGCGACCATCTGCGCCTGCGCCTGTCCGGCTCCGGGCCTTGGAAGCTGTGGGGGCTGGAGTGGCAGGTGTATCAAGAGGCGGGGGCGCAGAGGAACTAGAGTTGTATGCCCCACAAGAACAGATAGAGGAGGAATCATATGCCATTTTGGAAGCAGAGGGGGGAGCTCCCCGGCCTGGAGGGGGCGCAGCTGCCCCCCGATGTGCCCGCCGGGCAGGCATGGGAAGGGCCCATCGGCCCCAAGCAGGTACAGCAGGCGCTGGAAACGCTGGTGCGCTACAAGCAGGGCAAGACCCATCTGGAGGAGCGCATCGTCCAGGATGAGCTGTGGTGGGAGCTGCGCCACTGGGAGGCCATCCGCCGGGGAAAGGGGAACGGCCCGGCCACCCCCCAGCCCACCAGCGCCTGGCTGTTCAACGCCATCACCAACAAACACGCCGACGCCATGGACAACTTCCCCGAGCCGCTGGTGCTCCCACGGGAGCCATCCGACCGCAAAAGCGCCCAGGTGCTCTCCGCCGTCCTCCCGGTGGTGCTGGAGCAAAACGAATTTGAGCAGACCTATTCGGACAACTGGTGGGAGAAGCTCAAGCACGGCACCGCCGCCTACGGGGTGTTCTGGAACAGCCGCAAGGAGAACGGGCTGGGGGACATCGACATCCGCCAGATTGACCTGCTCAAGCTGTTTTGGGAGCCGGGCATCACCCACCTTCAGCACAGCCGCAACCTGTTTTTGGTGGAGCTGGTGGACGAGGATTTGCTCAATCAGCACTACCCCCAGTACCAGGGCAGGCTGAAGGGCAAGAGCGTGGATGTGAAGCAGTACCTCTATGACGACAGCGTAGACCTGTCGGGCAAGGCGGTGGTGGTGGACTGGTACTATAAGGTGCCCGCACCCGACGGGCGCACCCTGCTCCACTACGCCAAGCTGGTGGGGGACACCCTGCTGTTTGCCAGCGAGAATCTGCCGGAGTACCGGCAGCGGGGGTGGTATGACCACGGGCAATATCCCGTGGTGCTGGATGTGCTCTTCCCCGAAAAGGGCACTCCGGTGGGCTTTGGCTATGTGGCGGTGTGCAAGGACCCCCAGCTGTACATCGACCAGCTGTCCGCCAACATCCTGGAAAACGCCATGATGACCACCAAAAAGCGGTTTTTCGTGTCCAATTCCACCGCCATCAACGAGGAGGAGTTCCTAGACTGGTCCAAGCCGCTGGTCCATGTGGAGGGGGAGCTGGACGAGCGGCGCATTCAGGAGATGGTCACCCAGCCCCTGGCCTCCATCTACCCCAATCTGCTCCAGATGAAAATCGAGGAGATGAAGGAAACCGCCGCCAACCGGGATGTGAACTCCGGCTCTGCCGGGGCGGGGGTGACGGCGGCCTCCGCCATTGCCGCCCTTCAGGAGGCGGGGAGCAAGTCCAGCCGGGACATGATTTCCGCCAGCTACCGGGCGTACACCGCCATGGTGCAGCTGTGCGTGGAGCTGATCCGGCAGTTTTATGAGGAGGCCCGCTCCTTCCGGGTGGTGGGGGCAGGGGCGGAGGGGTTTGTCACCCTGGACAACGCCGCCCTGCGGGACCAGCCCCTGCCCCCCGCCTATCCGGGGCAGGAGACGGGGCTGCGCCTGCGCCGCCCGGTGTTCGACATCCGCATTCAGGCGCAAAAGCAAAGCCCCTTCTCCCGCATGGAGCAAAACGAGCGGGCCAAGGAGCTGTACGGCCTGGGCTTTTTCCAGCCCCAGCGGGCCCAGGAGGCCCTGGGGGCGTTGGAGATGATGGAGTTTGAGGGGGTTGAGCGGGTGCGGGAGCAGGTGCGCCAGGGGCAGACCCTGGAGCAGACCTGTCAGGCCCTCTCCCGCCAGGTGGAGGAGCTGGCCGCCCTGGTGCGTGCCCAGGCAGGCCGCCAGGGGACGGGGGAGGGGCAGTCCGCCCCCGCTACCCCCGCCCGGCAGGAGGAGCGCACCACTTCCGGCGGCGGGATTGCCGCCCAGGCGGTGCGGGCGCACACACCCAAGCAGAGCTATTCCGCCAATCTGGTCAGGCGGGACGGATAAGGAGGCAGCGTATGGCTAAGAGAACGGAAGAGGAGGAGGCCCTCCGCCGCAGCTACGGCGGCTCGGCCTATGACCAACAGCATTTTACCGACGAGGAGCTGCGCCTGGCAGATTCCATCCGCCAGGCCGCCCGCCGGGGGGAGACGGACTGGGACTCCGCCCACAGCTATGTGGAGAGCATCCGCAAGAAGTACGGCTATTCCGGCGGGGAGGACGGCTCTAAGTACCAGGCCACCGGGGGGTTTCAATACCAGCAGGAGGCGCCTGCGTACACCAACCGGTATCAGGAGCAGATGGACCGCATCACCCAGGACATTTTGAACCGGGAGGAATTTTCCTACGACCACACCGCCGATCCCCAGTACCAGGCCTATCAGAAGCAGTACATCCGGGAGGGCCAGCGGGCCACCCAGGACGCCCTGGGCAATTACGCCGCCCTCACCGGGGGGATGCCCTCCACGGCGGCGCTGGCGGCGGCCACCCAGGCGGGGGACTATTACGCCGCACAGCTTGCCGACAAGGTGCCCCAGCTGTATCAGCAGGCGTACAGCCGCTATCAGGATACTCTGGACAGCCAGCGGGCGGACCTGGAAATGCTGGCGGCGCTGGAGTCGGGGGACTACCAGCGCTATCTGGACAGCCTGGCGCAGTACAACACCGACCGGCAGTTCCAGTACGACAGCTACCTGGACGGACAGCAGGCGGCCTGGGAGCAGGAGAAATTCAACCAGAGCCTGGCCTGGGACAAGGAGCAGTTCAACCA
>CALXDR010000067.1 GCA_944387115.1 uncultured Oscillospiraceae bacterium | reverse complement strand
TGAGAAGCGCTGAGCGCTTCAAAAAAGTCCAAGGACTTTTTTGAGGGGATGCATGAGAAATGGGGCTCGATTCCTTCGGAATTGTCGCCCCATTTCCCATGAGCAGTGTGTTTTCCGAGGCGCATGTCCCCGGAAAACACGAGATTGGATTTTATTTCGCCGCCTGCGGGCGGCGAAACTCGGTGAGACGGAAGCGCCGAGCCGTAGCGAACAGGCGAAGCGTGACAACTGAGAAGCGCTGAGCCGTCGTGAGCAGGCTGGATGGACCGGAGTGAGGGATAGGCATAAGGCGGGCGCAGCCCGCTATGCCTGTCCCGAATCGTAGGGAAGCCAGCCGTAGCGAACAGGCGAAGCGTGACAATGAAGAAGTGCGAAGCCCCCGGAGCAGCTCGGATAGACCACCGCCACTGTGTGAAACCCTGAATGCCGCAGTCCACAGCATGGGACTGCGGCATTTTTGCGGAAATCCCTTGCCATCTACCTGGAATTATGGCATGATGTAAGGGAGATTACCCATCGATTTAGGAGGATTTTACATGAGGCACACACCCTTTGGACGGTTGGCAGCGCTGCTGCTGGCGGCAGTGCTGACCCTGGGGCCGCTGGCGCCAATGGCAGCTGCGGCAGAGGAGGCCAGAGAAGTGACGGTACTGTTTACCCATGATTTGCACTCCCATTTCCTTCCCGCGGAAGACGAGGAGGGGGAGGTCTATGGAGGCTATGCCCGGCTGTACACCATGATTGCGCAGCGCAGGGCGGTCTACCCCGACGCACTGCTGGTGGACGGCGGGGATTTCTCTATGGGCTCGCTGTTCCAGACGGCCTATGCCACGGCGGCACTGGAGCTGCGGGCTATGGGGGCCATGGGCTTTGATGTGACCACCTTCGGCAACCATGAATACGACTACGGCCCCCAGGGATTTGCGCAGATGCTCCAGGCGGCTGTGCACAGCGGGGATCCCCTGCCTGCCCTGGTGGAGAGCAACTATGCCCCGCAGGCTGGCCGGGACAGCGATGACGCCGCTGCACAGGCGGTGTGGGAGGCGCTGGACGCCTATGGGGTGACGCCCTACACCCTCATTGAGCGTGGAGGCCAGGTGTTTGCGGTCATTGGCGTGATGGGCGAGGACTCCCACGCCTGCGCACCCAGCTCGGAAATGGCGCTGGGCGACCGAGTGGATGCGGTGCAGAAGGCGGTAGACCAGGCGGTTGCCCAGTCCAGGCAGGAGTACGGGGTGGAACCGGTGGTGGTGTGCCTGTCTCACTCGGGGACAGACGGGCAGGGAGGCGGCGAGGATGTGGAGCTGGCCCGCAGGGTGTCAGGGGTACACCTCATTGTATCTGCCCACACCCACACCACCTTGACCGAACCGCTGGTGGTGGGGAATACCGTTGTAGTGTCCTGCGGCTCCTATGGAAGATACCTGGGCGAGGTGCGCCTGCGCCTGGAGGGGGATGCTGTCCAGGTGGCGGACTACCAGCTGCACCCCATTGGGGAGGATGTGGCGGAGAACGCCGACCTGGAGGCGTGGATTCAGAAGGCCAAGACGGAGGTGGAGGAGAACTATCTGTCCCGGTTTGACCTGGGCTTTGATCAGGTGCTGGCGGACAGCTCCTTTGCCCTGTACGGCAGCTCTGGCCGTCAGGAGGAGTCTACCCTGGGCAATCTGATTTCCGACGCCTATGCCTGGGCTGCGCAGGAGGCGGATGGGAAGCGTGTGGATGTGGCCTTTACAGCCGCAGGGGTGATCCGCGCCCCGCTGGCTGAGGGGGAGATTACGGTGTCTGAGGTGTTTGACACCACCTCTTTGGGCATTGGGGCGGATGGAGTGCCCGGTTATCCCCTGATTTCTGCCTATCTCACGGGCAAGGATTTGAAAACCGTGCTGGAGGTGGACGCCTCTGTCACCCCGCTGATGAGGGAGGCGCAGCTGTACTGCTCCGGTGTGGTGTACACCTTCAATCCCAATCGGATGTTCTTCAACAAGGTGACGGATGCGGCGCTGGTGGGGGCGGACGGATCTCTGGAGGAGATTGCCGACGACAAGCTGTACCGGGTGGTCACGGGGATGTACTGCGGGCAGATGATTGGGGCGGTCAATGATGTGTCCATGGGGCTGCTTTCCATCACCCTGCGGGATGAGGCGGGCAATCCCATTGCGCTGGACAGGCTGGAGGAGTGCATTGTGTACGATGACCAGGGCAATGAGGTGAAGGAGTGGCACGCCATCGCCCGTTATCTCCAGCGGATGGGTGGCGAGATGGACGGGCGGTATGCCCAGCCCCAGGGGCGCAAGACGGTTTCCCCCAGCTGGAACCCGGTGGAGCTGCTCCGCTCTCCCAACCGCTTTACCATTGCCGCAGTGGCGGGCGGTTTGGCTGTGGCTGCCCTGGCGGGCGTGATTGTGTGGCGGCTGATTCATTGGAAGCGCAAGCGCCGCTGATTGGAAGAGAATCGTGGGAAAGCGCCACAGCGTATACGCTGTGGCGCTTTTGTGTGTTGGAGGTTCTGCGGGAATGTGCGCCGGGGAAAACACACGGCTCAGGGGGGAAGGGGGACAATTCCGAAGGAATGGAGCCACTTTTCTCCTGCATCTCTCCTCACAAAAGTCCTTGGACTTTTGTGAGATGGCTCAGCGCTTCGGTGATGTCATGCTACGCCTCCCTCCGCTTACGCCCGGTTTCCCTCCGACTCGGAACAGCCATTGCGGGCTTCGCCCGCCTGTCATGGCTATTCCTCGCTTCAGTCCAACCGGGCTACTCCGGGGGCTTCGCACTTCTTCCTTGTCACGCTTCGCCTGTTCGCAACGGCTGGCTTCCCTCCGATTCGGGACACAAACAGGCCGGCTATGCCGTCCTTGGTTTGCATCCCTCACTCCGGTCCATCCAGCCTGCTCACGACGGCTTAGCGCTTCGGTTTGGCCTTAAACAAAAACGCCACCACCAGGCCGGACAGGATGGCTGCGGCGATGCCGCCGGCGGTGGCGGTGATGCCCCCGGTGAACGCCCCCAGCAGGCCCTGCTCTGCCACTGCCTCACGCACCCCTTTGGCAAGGGCATTGCCAAACCCTGTAAGAGGCACGGTGGCGCCTGCACCGGCCCAGTCTGCAAAAGGCTGGTATACGCCGATGGCGCCCAGCACCACCCCGGCCACCACATACAGCGTGAGGATACGGGCGGGGGTGAGGGCGGTCTTATCAATGAGAATTTGTCCCAGGGCGCACAGCAGGCCGCCCCAGACAAAGGCTTGGAGATATTCCATGCTTACAACTCCTTTTTCTAAATAGCCCCTCAGGCCCCACGCCGCTCCAGCACCACGGCGTGACAGATACCTGGGATGGATTCCCCCTGCAGGGTGAGAGTGGGGGAGAGCAGGGCGCCGGTGGGGCAAAAGAGCACACGGTTCCACCGCCCGGCGTTCAGGCCGGGGAGGAGCCAGGCGGTGAGTACGGCGGCGGAGCAGCCGCAGCCCGAGGCCCCGCTGTGGACATCCTGCCGGGTGCGGTCAAAGAGAATCAGGCCGCAGTCGTTGTACCGGCACAGAGGCATACCGTCTGAGGCGAAAAATTCCCGGAGAATCTCCCAGCCCAGCTGTCCCAAATCCCCGGTGAGGATGAGGTCGTAGTCCTCGGGGGTGCGCCCGGTGTCTGTAAAATGGGTTTTGAGGGTATCATAGGCCGCAGGGGCCATGGCAGCGCCCATATTCGCCGGGTCGCAAATCCCCTTATCCACCACACCGCCGATGGTGACATGAGTCACTGCCGGGCCGTGGGTGCCCTTTCCATCCAAAACAACGGCCCCGGAGGCGGTGGCAGTCCACTGGGCGGTGGGCGGGCGCTGACATCCGTACTCCAGCGGTGTGCGGTACTGCCGCTCGGCAGAGCAGAAGTGGGAGGAGGTGAGGGCGGCGGCATACCGTCCGCACCCGCCTGAGAGCAGCAGCGAGGCCAGAGACAGGCTCTCCCCCATGGTGGAGCAGGCTCCGTATAGACCCAGGTAAGGCACGCCTGCGCCCCGGGCGGCAAAGCCCGAGCCGGTACACTGGTTGAGCAGGTCCCCTGCCAGCATCAAATCCAGCGCCTCCTTGGCGATGCCGGCCCGCTCCACGGCGGAGGTGAGGGCCAGGGTCTGCATGACGGTTTCTGACTGCTCCCAGCACTTGGCCCCAAAGGTGTCGTCTGGGCTGGTATGGTCCAGATATGGCCCCAGGGGGCCTTCGTATTCCTTGGACCCGCCGGTGGAGCCGTATCCGATGATGCGGGGGGGCGCATCCAGTTGGTAGGTCTGTTGTCCCAATTTGGTGGTCATGCCCGCTGGGCCTCCTTTCTGTTCTCTCACAGTGTGTCCCCAAAAGGGAAAATTATGTGGCGTCAGCAAAGTTTTCGTGGCAAAACCAGGCGGGCTGTGGTATGATAGACCATAGAAGAAAAATTACCCCCGATTCAGGCGGGTATCAGGCAGCTGGGGGACAACTCCGGCGGGAAGGATGAACATGAAGGAACAAACGAGAACCCTGGGCTATATCTGTCCCGTGTGCGGCAAGGCTGTGGTGGTGGAGCGCACGGCATTTCAGCTGGCGGCGGCGGACAGCACGCTGCCCTGCCCCTGCGGGAAATCTGAAGTGACCATTCACCAGCTGGGAGAGCGGTGTGAAATCACCGTCCCCTGTCTGTTTTGCGCTAAAGACCACACGGTGGCCTGCGCCACCCAGGCGCTCCTGGAGGAAAAGCTGCTGGCGCTGTCCTGCGGGGCCTCCGGTCTGGGCATCTGCTTTGTGGGTGAGGAGGATGCGGTGTTTCAAGCCATGGAAAAGGCGGAAGGTGCAGTGGACAAGCTGCGTTTGGACGACCAGGAGGAGCGCCGGGAGGCATTCTTGGACAGCATCGTGATGGGCGAGGTGCTGGAGGAGCTCAGGGACATTGCCGCCCGGGGCGGGGTGTCCTGCGGCTGCGGAAGCAAGGAGTACGGCATCAAGGTGGGCTATGCTGCGGTGGATGTGGTGTGCGCACGCTGCGGAGCCACCCTCCGGCTGCCCGCCGCCACCCTGGACGATGTGGACGGAATCTGCGCCCGCTACACCCTCACCATTCCCGGGAAAGAGGTTTGAGCCGTGGTTTACGAAATGGATTACCGGGTGGACTCCCGGGATGTGGATTTGTTTAACCAGTGCCGGCCCTCGGCGGTGCTGGGCATTCTTCAGGAGGCTGCCACCCAGGCGGCGGTGGCGCTGGGGCTGTCCGGGCCCCAGGTGTACCAGCGGTATGGATGCCTGTGGATGGTCACCCGCAACTGGGTGGAGCTGGACGCCCCCCTGCGCTGGAACGACCAGGTCCACATCAAAACCTGGCACCGGGGAGCCGCCGGAGCCTCCAGCTACCGTGACTTTGACCTGTTTCGGGATGGCAAGCCCATTGGTCAGGGGACGTCGGCGTGGGTGCTGGTGGATGTGAACACCCACCGGCTGTTTCGCATGAAAAACCTGGAGGAGATGGAGGGCACCGACGGCGGTGCGCTGTGCAAGGAGGTCAAGCTCCACCGCATCCATATGCCCCAGCAGTTTGACCACAGCACCACCCGGGCGATGGGGTATTCCGACACCGACATCAACGGGCACATCAACAACATTCACTATGCAGACTTCGCCTGCGACGCCCTCCATCTGGAGGGGCACGGTGTGGGCAAGTTTGTGCGCACCCTGCAAATCGGCTATCTGAGCGAGTGCAAGGCGGGGGAGGTGCTCAAGCTGGACACTGCCGTCCAGGGGGATGAGCTGTTTGCCCGTGGGACGGGGCAGGACGGCGCAGAGCGCTTTGATTGTCAGATCACATTGGCGGATGTGTCTGAGTGTGGAAAATGAAGGTTGATATTTGCCAACAAATCGTGTATAATCTGGAGAGATGAACTTGCAGCTGTCCGGGCTGACCGGCCCGGCAGCCGCAGCCCCCTGGGCGTGGGCGCACAGGGGGCGGGCAGGCCATGGGATGGGCGCTGTCCATTCTGGACAGGATGTTGTGCGCGCCTGCGTACCTGCGGCGGCAAAGAGGGGAATGCACAGCGCAGTGCCCGGCGGGGCAGGGGCGTGTGCGCTGTGTTCCCATAGAGCACGATGCGGCGATGTTATCCAACGAGAGAGAAGAGGTTATAGCATATGAAAAAGACTACATTGCTCATTATGGCGGCGGGAATTGGCTCCCGCTTCGGCGGCGGGATTAAGCAGCTGGAGCCGGTGGGGCGCAATGGGGAAATTATCATGGATTACTCCATCCACGACGCCATTCAGGCCGGCTTCAACAAGATTGTCTTTATCATCCGCCGGGATATTGAGGCGGATTTCCGGGAGGTCATTGGCAACCGCATTGAGGCCATGGCCTCCAAGTTGGGGGTGGAAGTGGGGTATGCCTTCCAGAGCCGGGAGGCTGTGCCCGCTGGGGTGGAGATTCCCCAGGAGCGCACCAAGCCCTGGGGGACGGGGCAGGCAGTGCTGGCGGCGAAGGATTTGATTGCAGAGCCCTTTGCGGTCATCAACGCCGACGACTACTATGGCAAGGAGGCCTTTGTCAAGCTCCACGACTTCCTGGTGCGCTATGACCCGGCTCGGCCTCTGGACTTCTGCATGGCGGGGTTCATTCTCAAAAATACCCTCAGCGAGAACGGGGGAGTCACCCGGGGCATTTGCCAGGTGGACGAGCACGGGTTCCTCACAGATGTGGTGGAGACCTCGGACATTGTCAAGACACCGGATGGTGCGGCGGTACACGGTGAGCCGGTGGACCCCCAGTCCTACGTGTCCATGAATATGTGGGGCCTCACCCCCCAGTTCCTCCCCCTGCTGGAGGAGGGGTTTGTGGACTTCTTTGCCCACACGCAGCCCGCCAATCCCCTCAAGGCGGAGTATCTGCTCCCCATTTACATTGGGCAGCTGCTGCGGGAAAAGCGAGTCACTGTGCAGGTGCTGGAGACCCAGGACCAGTGGTTCGGCGTTACTTACAAGGAGGATAAGGAGGCTGTGGTGGCCAGCTTCGACCGTCTGCTGGAGCAGGGGGTGTATGCCGCCGATTTGTTCTCCGATTTGTAAACTGGCACGGCGGAGGGCTGAGCCGATGCACGGAATAGGCCCTCCGGTGGGGATGGAACACCCCCGGCAGAGCGGATGAAACAACATCCGCTCTGCCGGGGGTGTTTGCTTGGGGGGAGGGGTGCCCTTGCTCTGGTCTAACCGGGCTGCAACGGGGGTTTGGGCGCTTCTAAGATGTCACGCCTCACAACCCGCCGCTGT
>CALXDR010000066.1 GCA_944387115.1 uncultured Oscillospiraceae bacterium | reverse complement strand
GCCGCCGGGGAGGGCGCTCAGAGCGCCTACACCGTCACCGTCACCGCCCAGGCGGGGCTGAACTGCCGCACCCAGCCCGCCGTGACAGGGGCGGTGGTGAAGGCCTATCCCAAGGGGACGGTGCTCACCATCCGCCGGGAGGAACAGGGCTGGGGGTACACCGGGGAGGGCTGGGTGAGCCTGGCCTACACCCGCAGGGAGTGAGTTTCCCGTGTAGACAGTGATTCCCCCGTGACAAAGACCCCCTTGCAGGCTGCCCGCACCTGCAAGGGGGTCTTTCTATGGGCTGATGTAAGGGGCTGCGGCGGGCACAAGGGCCGCCATATCCCCCGGCAGAGGGGCGGACAGGGTGAGCGCCGCCCCCGTCACCGGGTGGGTGAGGGTGAGGCGTGCGGAGTGGAGGGCGGGGCGGGAGATGAGGTGGGGCTGCTCGGTCCCGTAGAGGAAGTCCCCTGTGAGGGGGCAGCCCAGGTGGGCCATGTGTACCCGAATCTGGTGGGTGCGCCCGGTGTCCAGCTCCAGCTCCACCAGGGTGCGGGGGCCGCACTGGGCCACCGTGCGGTAGTGGGTGCGGGCGCACTGCCCCGCCGGGTCTACCCGCCGTGCCATGAGGGAGCCGGGGACGGGGGCGATGGGGGCGTCCACCCACCCCTCTGGGGCCTGGGGGGCTGCGTCGCACACCGCCACATAGGTGCGGCGGAAACCGCCGGTGTGCAGCTGGGCGGACAGGCGCTGCTGGGCATAGGGGTGCTTTGCCACCACCAGCAGCCCTGTGGTGCCCTTGTCCAGGCGGTGGACCGGGTGGAAGCCGGCGCCCTCGTCCCTGGCCTGCCAGTGGGCCATGAGGGCGTTGCCCATGGTGTCCAGATGGTGCCCGTGGCTGGGATGCACCAGCACCCCCGGGGCCTTGTCTACCACCGCCAGATCCCCGTCCTCATACACCAGGCGGAGGGGGCCGGGATGGGGCACGGGCTGGGGGGCGCTGTCCGGGTCGGACAGCCGCAGGCGCAGCACCTGTCCCCCCATGGCCTGGGCACGCACCGTCACCCGCACCCCGTCCAGGGTGATGCCGTCGGGGAGCCACTTCATCCGCCGCACCACCGCCCCCGACATACCCAGGGCGTCACGGAGCAGCGTGCCCACCTGCATCCCTGCCTGGTGGGGGCGGACGGTGTAGTGGAGATAGCGGACGGTGGGCATGGCGGGTGCTCCCTTCTGTGTGGTGTGTGCCCTCCATTGTAGCCCAACGGACGCCCCGGCGCAAGGGGGTTGACGAGTTGTATTGCTTGTATTATACTAAGTAATACAAAAGAGCGGGGGACGGGGCGTCCGTCCCTCGGAAGAGGAGGTGCACAGGGTGCTGCTCAAGCTGGATTTCAGCCAGCCCACCCCCATCTACCAGCAGATTCGTGACCAGGTGGTGCGGGGGATTGCGGCGGGCGCTTTGAAGCCGGGGGAGAAGCTGCCCTCGGTGCGTGCCCTGGCGGAGGACGCCGGGGTGAACGCCATGACGGTGAGCAAGGCCTACCAGCTGCTCAAGCAGGAGGGGTACTTGCACACAGACCGGCGGAGGGGTGCGGTGATTTGCAGCCGGGCGGGGGGCGCTGTCCCCCAGCGGGAGACGGTGGAGGCGCTGGGGCTGGCGCTGTCCGAGCTGCGGCTGGACGGGGTGAGCCTGGAGCAGGCGCTGGCGCTGTGCCGCAGCCTCTATGAGAACGGCGGAACACAAGGAGGAGATGGGGTATGATTGGCAGGGTGATTTTGTGGCTGGCGGTGCTGTGGGTGCCTGGACTGCTGTGGGTGCAGCTGGCCAACGAGGCCAAGTGGAAGAAGAACATCGCCGTGGGCGTGACCATGCCCCTGGAGGGGCGGGAGGACCCGGTGGTGCAGGACCTGCTCCGCCGCTACCGCACCTGGGTGGGGCGGGCCTGCGGGGGGAGCATGGCGATGGGGCTGGTGCTGGCCCTCCTCCCCCTGTCCATGGGGGAGAGCCTGACGTTGTGCATGGTGTGGGTGGATGGGATGCTGGCGGCCACCGCCCTGCCCTTTCTCCACTTCAACGGCAGGCTGCGCCAGGAGAAGCAGGTGCGGGGCTGGCGCCGTCCCGCCGCCGCCCAGGAGCGGGTGGTGGACCTGAGCGCTCTGGAGGGGTGGGGCAGGGAGCTGTCCCCCCTCCACTTTCTCCTCCCCGGCTTGGTGTCCCTGGCGCCTGTGGCGGGGGAGTGGATGGCGGGCGCACAGGTGCGGGGGCTGGTGCTGCTCACCTTCCCCCTGTGCGTGGCGCTGTTCTACTGCCTCTACCGCTGGTGCTTCCGCCGCCGGGCGGAGGTGGTGGATGACAATGGGGCGCGCACCCAGGCCCTCACCTGTCTGCGCCTGCGCTACTGGCAGCGCACCGCCCTGTGCGGGGCGTGGCTTATGGGGGGGATGAGCCTGGCGCTGTGGTGGGGCTTTTACAGCCCTGTGGCGGCGGGGGTGGTCATGGCGGTGCTCACCGTGGGGGCGGTGGCAGCCATGGCGGCCATGGAGCTGGGTCTGCGCCGCCGCCAGGAGGAGCTGACGGCGGACAGCGGCCAGGGCTTTTATGTGGACGAGGATGACAAGTGGCTTTGGGGGATGTTCTACTATGACCCTAACGACCGCAAGCTGGTGGTCAACAACCGGGTGGGCAACAACACCACGGTGAATCTGGCCCGTCCGGCGGGCAAGGTGCTGATGGGGGCGGTGGCGCTGCTCATGGCCGCCCTGCCCCTGCTGGGGCTGTGGCTGGTGGAGGAGGAGCGCACCCCCGTCTGCCTCACCCTCACCCAGACCCAGCTGGTGGCAGAGCACCGGGGGGTGGTGTACGCCGTGGAGCGGGCGGACATCGCCGGGGTGGAGCTGCTGGCCCAGCGGCCGGAGGGTATGCGCCGCAATGTGGGCACCGCCATGGATACGGTGCTCAAGGGGGATTGGAGCGCTGCGGCGTATAAGCGGATGTCCGTGTGCCTGGACCCCAGGCAGGGGCCGTGGCTGCTCATCACCACCCAGTCGGGGGAGTGCTACCTGCTGGGGGACAGCGCCCCCGGCGTGGCGGAGGCCCTATTCCAGCAGCTGGATGGACGCACATAGCCCCGCAGAGAGCACCACAGAGCACGACCCGGAGCCGGGGCACATCCCCCCGGCTCCGGGTCTGTCTTTGCCCCGCCCGGCGCAGTCCGGGCAGTGGGCCGCTCCCCCCTTGCGGAAGGGCTGGGAAACCCAAAAATAACCTGAAAAATCATTGACTGATTGGGATGAAACTGGTATAATGATGTAGGGAATAGAAAATTAACCTCATTTGGTTAGAGTACATGTGTGGAATATCCCCTGCTATTGTATGTTTTGATACCAGGGAGATGACGTGAGTTTGTTCCCGCATGCGCATAAACCGATTGTGGTCGGGGTATGCGTTTTATTATAATATAGCGAATACCATGTGGGAAAAGGTACAAGTAGTTGAAAGGAGAATCATTATGAAAATCAAACGAACCGCTGCATTGCTTCTGTCTGTGTCCATGATGATGGGCCTAGCGACAACAGCCAATGCCACAAACAACCAGGTTGGTGAATCGGAACACTTGGACTCTAAACCGGTGATAGTGCTAGAATTGAAAAATTTTCCTTTATTTGAAGATAGAAGATTTCACGTTACTTTTTATGTTTGTGATATGTTTGGGGATTGGGCGTCGAAGACGATTAGCGAACAGGACTTCCTGTTTGATAATGACTGTAGATTCGAAGTTGCGTCTTCGGCGAGATATGGTGTTATGAATATAACAAATCTGTATGGAAACCCCTCTCCTTCTTATACCTATACTATTTCCCGATCTAACTTATTACCAATGAATGAAGGGGGAGACTTGACATGAAGCGAAAGCTGTTCATTCCTGTTCTGATTGTTTTGGCACTGGCGCTTGGGTATGGAGGGTTTTACCTGTACCGCTCCTACCACCCCAACATGATGCTGCTGCGCAGCAGACCGGCGGGGGGCGCTGCGGACCACTACCGGGAGGGCATGACGATCGTCACCTTCGGCAGCAGCATACCGCTGTTGGACATTCCGGTGGCCGCCCCGGTGCGCGCGGAGATGGATCGCCTCTGGGCGTGGTACGACGGGGTGGAGAATGACCTGATATACAACTACCAGGCGCCCATGCACATCACCGTGTCCGGCGAGGTGGAGGACGGCAAGACCACCCTGCGCTACCAGGGGTACGCCACCAACCAGGCGGGGGAGCGGGTGGAGTATCTGGAGGAGGAGACCTTCGACTATGTGTTTGTCCCCCAGGACGAGCTGTTGCAGTGATGCCAGCTCAGAAGCGGCACAACGCCGGGCAAGTCTGCCCGGCGTTGTGCCGTTCTGGTTCCACGAACCCAGGGGATGGGGCGGAGGCCGTGGGCCATGGCGGCCCTGGGTGGGGGGAAGGACTTACAAGACCACGGGAGAGGTGCGCCACTCCGCCCCGGCGGGGGTGGGGTGGGTGCGGCACAGGGCGTAGAAGTCGGTGCACCGGGCCTCCAGCTCCAGCAGGGGGATGCCCTTGCCGTGGGTGGGCTTGGTGATGAGGGGGCGGGGGCCTGCGTAGCTGCGCAGGAGCTGCCGCCCGGTCTGGTTGAAGGCCAGCACCCGGAGATAGGGGGGGCGGGCAGGGCGCATATCCTGCCGCAGTCCCAGGGCGGCCCACAGCACAGCCCGGCGGATGCGGGCGTGGGCATAGCGCTTGGTTTTGGCCAGGGTGTACAGCTGCTCCAGGCTGACGGCCTGCCGGGCGCACCGCTCCAGCCGCTGGGACAGCCCCTCGCCGCAGTCGGGGAGGGCGGCGAAGTCCTCGGCAGTCATGCGCCGCAGCAGGGTGAGCACCCCCCGTTGGTTGACAGCCAGGGCGGCGGGGTTGTCCGCCTGCCGCTGCCCCGCCCACACCTGGCTGCGCAGATGGGAGGCGGAGGGGTAGCGGGGGTCATCCCCTCCGTCGTGCCCCGCCCCCACCCGGCGCACCGTAATCACCTGGGGGTGGAAGTCCAGCCGCCCGGCCGCCCGGAGGTACTCCACCCCCAGGTTGTCGTTGGGGCGGGCGAGGGGGGCGGCGCCCTGGGGCCCCAGCAGTGCCTCTGCCGCCCGCTGGCGGCACAGGGCGAAGGGGAGGCCCTGGCTGAGATGCTCCCGCAGGGCGGCCTGGAAGGCGGGGGAGTCCAGCGCCTGGGCGCAGGCACGCAGGGGGGCGTCGTCGCCGCTTTCGCTGCCGAAGGAGAGGGTGTCCACGCCGATGTCCTGGAGCAGCGCCGCCGCGCCCCCGGCAAAATGCTCCGCCGAGGAGGTCGCCCAGAGGGTGGGCAGCTCCAGCACCAGGTCAACCCCGCCCTCCACGGCGGCACGGGCACGGCTCCACTTGTCGGTGAGGGCGCAGTCCCCCCGCTGGACAAAGTTGCCGCTCATCACCGCCACCACGGCGCAGTCCCCCGCCAAGTCCCGGGTGCGGCGGATGTGGTGGGCGTGTCCGCCATGGAAGGGATTGTATTCTGCCACAATGCCTATGGTTCTCATAGATGTCCTCTCCAGTAAAAAAATTCAGAAAATATGGAAAACCCCTTGTTCTTTTGAGAATCTTGGTCTAAAATAGGAAGGGTTCCGTTGGGGTTCCGCCCTGACCGCGACCGGTTTGGGCGGGGATGTCCCCGGTGCGGGGGCTCCCCCCGGGCGTCCGCTCTATTGTAATATAGATTATCCCCACGCACAAGAATGATTTTGAAGGAGTGTCTGACATGAAAGTTCTCGTCATCAATGCCGGCAGCTCGTCCCTGAAGTACCAGCTGCTGGACACCGCCAACCAGGATGTTCTGGCCAAGGGCCTGTGTGAGCGCATCGGCCTGGACGGCAAGTTCACCTACAAGGCCCCCGGCAAGACCACCATCAAGGCTGTGGATGTGGCAATGCCCACCCACTCTGAGGCCATCCAGGCGGTGCTCGACGCCCTGGTTGACCCCGAAAACGGCGTGATTGCCTCCATGAAGGAGATTGAGGCTGTGGGCCACCGTGTGGTGCACGGCGGCGAGACCTTCGCCGGCTCGGTGAAGATTGACGACAAGGTGATGGCCGCCCTGGAGGAGTGCATCCCCCTGGCCCCCCTGCACAATCCCGCCAACATCACCGGCATCAAGGCCTGCCAGGCTGTGATGGGCATGGATGTGCCCCAGGTGGCTGTGTTCGACACCGCCTTCCACCAGACCATGCCCCCTGTGGCCTATACCTACGCCCTGCCCTATGAGTACTACGAGCAGGACAAGGTGCGCCGCTACGGCTTCCACGGCACCTCCCACAAGTATGTGGCCCAGCGTGCCGCCGAGATGCTGGGCAAGAAGCCCGAGGAGCTCAAGCTCATCTCCTGCCACCTGGGCAACGGCTCCTCTGTGACCGCCATTGACGGCGGCAAGAGCGTGGACACCTCCATGGGCTTCACCCCCCTGGCAGGCGTGCCCATGGGCACCCGTTCCGGCGATTTGGATGCGGGCATTTTGGAGTACCTGATGGGCAAGCACGGCATGGACATCCAGGAGATGGTGAGCATCCTCAACAAGAAGTCCGGCGTGATGGGCGTGTCCGGGGTGTCCTCCGACTTCCGTGACCTGGAGGAGGCCGGTGCGGCCGGAAACCAGCGGGCCGCCCTGGCTGTGGATATGTTCAACTACGGGGTGAAGAAGTTCATCGGCGCCTATGCCGCCGCCATGGGCGGGGTGGACGCCATCATCTTCACCGCCGGTGTGGGTGAGAACTCCCCCGAGCAGCGCCTGGACATCGCCTCCGGCCTGGAGTTTATGGGCGTGGAGATGGATGAGCAGGCCAATAAGGTCCGGGGCGAGGAAACTGTGATTTCCACCCCCAACTCCAAGGTGAAGGTGCTCCTCATCCCCACCAATGAGGAGCTGATGATCGCCCTGGATACTGCGGCGCTGGTGTAATAGGAAGCGTCCGAGCCGTTGCGAACAGCCCGGATGGACCGAAGCGAAGGGCAAAGCCCAGGGCGGGCGCAGCCCGACCGGGTTTGCCCTGAGTCGTAGGGAAGCCGGGCGTCGTGAGCAGGCGAGGCGTGACAATGAAGAAGTGCGAAGCCCCCGGAGCAGCTTGACTGGACCGCAGCGAGGAATAAATTCCAGGGCGGGCATAGCCCGGCCGAATTTGTTCCGAGTCGGAGGGAAGTCAAGCGTGGCGGAGGGGAGCGAGGCGTGACATCACGGAAGTGCGAAGCCCCCGGAGCAGCCCGGTTGGACTGGAGCGAGGAATAGCCATGACAGGCGGGCATAGCCCGCCATGGCTGTTCCGAGTCGGAGGGAAACCGGGCG
>CALXDR010000065.1 GCA_944387115.1 uncultured Oscillospiraceae bacterium | reverse complement strand
ACCCGCTCGTCAGGCGCTCGAGTATCATACCAAATCCTACGCCCACTGTCAACCCCTTTTTTCGAGTTTTTTTGAGGAGTTTCCACTGCGCTCCCTCGTTGCTTTTTCCCCACGGCTATGGTATGCTTTACTATATTTATAATTGTGAAGTGAGGTGCTTTCATGCCCATCCGTATCCCAGATTCACTCCCCGCAACCAGCGTGCTGGAGGGGGAGAATATCTTTGTGATGACCGAGCATCGGGCACTGCATCAGGATATCCGCCCCCTCAACCTGCTCATCCTCAATTTGATGCCCACGAAGATTGTCACAGAAACCCAGCTGCTGCGCAAGCTGTCCAACACTCCGCTGCAAATCAATGTGCAGCTGCTGCAGACCAGCAGCTATACACCCCAGAACACCGACCAGCAGCATCTCAACGCCTTCTACACCACCTTTGACCAAATCCGGAGCCAGCAGTATGACGGCATGATTATCACCGGCGCCCCGGTTGAAAATCTGGAGTTTGAATCGGTGGACTATTGGGAGGAGCTGTGCGCCATCATGCAGTGGAGCCGCACCCATGTCCATTCCACCCTCCACATCTGCTGGGGCGCTCAGGCGGGCCTGTACTATCATTACGGTGTGGACAAGCGCACCCTGCCCCGCAAGCTGTCCGGCATTTTTGAACATGAGATTGTGCGCAGGCACTCCCCACTCTTCCGCGGCTTTGACGACCGGTTTTACGCCCCCCACTCCCGCTACACAGAGATTCCCCTGGAGCGTCTTCAGGCCATCGACGACCTGGAGGTTCTAGCCCTCTCCCCGGAGGCAGGGGTATTCGGCGTCAAAAGCCGGGATAACCGCCGTCTGTTCATCTTTGCCCACCCAGAGTACGACCCGGATACTCTGGCCAGGGAGTATGCACGGGATGTCCAGCGTGGTCTGGACCCCGATGTTCCCGCCCACTATTTCCCGGAGGACGACCCCACCCGTCCCCCCATTGTAAACTGGCGTTCCTCCGGGCAGCTGCTCTACACCAACTGGCTCAACTACTATGTCTATCAAACCACACCTTATGACCCTAGGGAGATTTCCAATGAAACCTGATTTTGAAACCATCCGGCGCAGCGAAGAAATTCGCACCTACATCCACCAGGCAGACGCCTCACTGCTGGCTCTGGGCTACACCGAGCACTCCTTCGCCCATGTGACCAAATGCGCCGTCACTGCCGCCCAGCTGCTGGAAGAGCTGGGCTATGACCAGCGGCAGGTGGAGCTGGCGAAAATCGCCGGATTTATGCACGACATCGGCAATGTGGTCAACCGGGTTGACCACGCCCAGAGCGGGGCCGTGATGGCCTTCCGCATCCTTGATAAAATGGGCATGGCCCCGGAAGATGTGGCTGTGGTGGTCACCGCCATCGGCAACCACGACGAACACACCGCCTATCCGGTCAACGCCGTAGCCGCCGCCCTCATTCTGGCGGACAAGAGCGATGTGCGCCGCACCCGGGTGCGCAACCGGGACACCATCCGCTTTGACATCCACGACCGTGTGAACTATGCGGTGGAATCCTCCCAGCTCGCCCTGGACAAAGAGCGCAAAGAACTGGTGCTCGCCCTCCAAATTGACACGGACATCTCCCCGGTCATGGACTATTTTGAGATTTTCCTCTCCCGTATGATCCTCTGCCGCAAGGCATCGGAATTCTTTGGTCTGCGCTTCCGCCTGACCATGAACGGAACGGCGGTGCTGTAAGATGCTGCAACTATCCAACCTTCGTCTGGAGCTCAGCGAGGCCCCCGAACAGCTCAGGTACAAGGCCGCCAAACGACTGGGGGTGCGCCCGGAGGAACTGCGGGAATGTGTCCTCACCCGGCAGTCCATCGACGCCCGCAAGAAGCAGGATGTGCACCTGGTCTGTTCTGTCAAAGTATCCCTGGAGCGGGAGGCGGCCATTCTGCGCCGCGCCCCAAAGGGGGTCACTCCCCTGGAGGAGCGCCCCTATGCTCTGCCCGCCGTCACCCGCCGCTCTCCCCTCCCCCCTGTGGTGGTGGGCATGGGCCCTGCCGGCCTGTTTGCCGCCCTCACCCTGGCCCAGGGCGGACAGCGTCCCATTGTCCTGGAGCGGGGGGCGGATGTGGACACCCGCACTGCCGATGTGGAGCGCTTCTGGTCCGGTTCCCCTGTAAACCCCAGCTCCAACGTGCAATTCGGCGAGGGGGGCGCAGGCACCTTCTCGGACGGCAAGCTCACCACCGGCATCCACGACCCCCGCATTGCCCACGTCTTTCAGACCTTCACCGCCCACGGGGCCCCCGCCGACATCCAGTGGAGCCACAAGCCCCACATCGGCACCGATGTCCTGCGGGATGTGGTACGCAGCCTGCGCATGGAAATCCTCCGTCTGGGGGGCGAGGTGCGCTTTGGGCACCAGCTGGTGGGTCTGACCGCCAAAGGCGCACAGCTCCACGCCATTGAAGTGCGCGGGGGCGGCATCCACTACACACTGCCCTGCGATACACTGGTGCTGGCCCCCGGACACTCTGCCCGGGACACCTTCCAAATGCTCCTGGAGCAGGGGCTGCCCATGGAGCGCAAGAGCTTCGCCATTGGCGTGCGTATCGAACACAGCCAGGCCGCCGTGAGCCAGGCGCAGTTTGGCCCCGCCTGGGAGCAGCTCCCCGCCGCCGACTACAAGCTGGCCTGTCACCTCCCCTCAGGGCGCTCTGCCTTTACCTTCTGCGTATGCCCCGGCGGGGAAGTGGTCGCCGCCGCCAGCGCGCCGGGGCAGGTGGTGACCAACGGGATGTCCCACCGGGCACGGGACGGCTCCAACATCAACGGCGGGTTCCTGGTGGGCGTGTCCCCCGACGACTTCGGGGGGGACGACCCCCTGGCCGGCGTGCGCTTCCAGGAGCAGTGGGAGCAGGCCGCCTGGGCGCTGAGCGGCGGCACCGGACACGCCCCGGCGCAGCTGGTGGGGGACTTTCTGCGCAACACCCCCTCCACCGGCCCCCGCTCCATCCAGCCCACCTATCGCCCCGGCGTGGCCTGGGGCAGCTTGGAGGGCAGCCTGCCCCCCTACATCCTCCAAACCCTGCGGGAGGCCCTCCCCCTCTTCGACCGGAAGCTGCGGGGCTTTTCCTGCCCCGACGCCGTGCTCACAGGGGTGGAAACCCGCTCGTCCTCCCCGGTGCGCATTGTGCGGGATGCCACCTTCCAATCCCCCGGTCTGAGGGGGCTGTACCCCTGCGGCGAAGGGGCGGGATATGCCGGCGGCATCACCTCTGCGGCGGTGGACGGGGTAAAAGTGGCAGAGGCCATCCTGCACCCATAACACCCACAGAGAAGTTGCAATTTACAGCGTGTGTGCTATAATATGGAGGAATGCGCCCCCCTTGCAGCGGCACGGACACAGCGGCGCTGTTTCCATGCACCCAGCCGCCGCAGCGTGACAGGACGCACCCCCTTCCCTCTGGGAAGCTTTGACCATCCGGGCTGCTTTGCAGCCTGCCGCAATCCATCACACAACACATTGGGGCCTTGCCCCGGAAAACGAGGTTTCTCTATGACAAAAATTGATATTGTATCCGGCTTTCTCGGCGCCGGAAAGACCACCCTCATTAAAAAGCTCCTGGCAGAGGCCTATCCCGGGGAGCGGCTGGTGCTCATTGAAAACGAGTTTGGCGAAATCAGCGTAGACGGCGGTTTCCTCAAGGAAGCAGGGGTTCAGATCTCCGAAATGTCCTCCGGCTGCATCTGCTGCTCCCTGGTGGGCGACTTCAGCCAGGCCCTGAAGGACGTCTATGCCCAATTCCACCCCGACCGCATTCTCATCGAACCCTCCGGCGTGGGAAAACTGTCCGACGTCATCGCCGCTGTGCAAACTACCGTGGCAGACCTGCCCGAACTTACACTCAACAGCTATGTCACCGTGGTAGACGCCTGCAAAATCAAGAGCTATCTGAAGAATTTCGGGGAGTTCTACCTCGACCAGATTGGCACAGCCCGCACCATGATTCTCTCCCGCACCCAGAAGCTCACCCCGGAGCAGCTGGAGCAGGCCGTAGCAACCCTCAAAGAACACAACCCCCATGCGGTGTTGCTCACCACCCCCTGGGAGCAGCTGGACGGGAAGACCATCCTCTCCGCCATCGAGCACACCGCCCTGGAGGAGGAGGTGCTGGCCAGCGTCCAAGCTGAGCACACCCACGGTCACCACCATCACCATGAGGGCAAGGGCTGCGGCTGCGATCACCACCATCACCACGAGGACGAGGGTTGCGGCTGCGGTCACGGTCACCACCATCACCACGAGGACGAGGGCTGCGGCTGTGGTCACGGTCACCACCATCACCACGAGGGCGAGGGCTGCGGCTGCGGTCACGGTCACCACCATCACCACGAGGACGAGGACTGCGGCTGCGGTCACGGTCACCACCATCACCACGAGGGCGAGGACTGCGGATGCGGCCATGGTCACCACCATCACCACCACGCCGACGAGGTGTTCTCCAGCTGGGGCCGGGAGAGTGCCAAGACCTTCACCACCCAGCAGGTGGAGGAAATCCTCTGCGCACTGGACGGCGGCAGCTACGGCACCATCCTCCGGGCCAAGGGCATTGTCCCCACTGCGGAGGGCGTCTGGATTCACTTTGACTATGTACCGCAGGAGCACAGCATCCGCACCGGCCCTGCCGATTACACCGGCCGTGTGTGCGTCATCGGCTCCAACCTGAACGAGGATGGGCTGGCCCGCCTGTTCCAGCTGTAATAAGGGGGATTTTAGATGGAAATTCCCGTTTATCTCATCAACGGTATGCTGGACGCCGGTAAGACCAGCTTCATCAACGGTGTGCTCCAAGACGGCTTTGCCCAGGAGGATGCCACCCTGCTTATCTGCTGCGAGGAGGGGGAGGCGGAATACCGCACCTCCCCCGAGGACAACCTCACCGTGGTCACCGTAGAAGACGAGTCCCAACTCACCTGCGCCTGGCTGAAACAGCTGGAGGCAGCCCACCACCCCGCCCAGGTCATCATAGAATACAACGGTATGTGGGGGCTGACCCGGCTGGAAGAAGAGGTGCTCCCCTCCAACTGGCTGCTCTATCAGGTCATGACGCTGGTAGAGTCCTCCACCTTTGAGGTGTATGCACGCAACATGGGCCAGCTTATGATGGAAAAGCTCATCAGCGCAGATATGATTGTGTTCAACCGCTGCACCCCCGCCCTGGCAGAGGCGCTTCGCCGGCGCAACCTGCGCATGGTGAACCGCCGGGCAGAGATATTCCTGGAGTATGAAGACCGCTCCACCGAGCCCTATGTGCTGGGGGATGACTCCCCCTTTGACCTGGATCAGCCCGTCATCCGCATTGAGGATGAGGACTATGGCCTGTGGTATGTGGACATCATGGAGCACCTGGAGCGCTACCATGGAAAAACGGTGCAGCTCAAGCTGATGATGTGCCATGTGCCCCAATATGCAGATGTGGCCATCCCCGGGCGATTTGCCATGGTGTGCTGTGAAGACGACGTGACCTTCCTGGGCGTTGTCGCGCTGGGCGCTGGTATGGAGCGGTTCTCCAACCGGGATTGGGTGGAGGTCACCGCAGAAGTAGAGGTTGGCACCCACCCCGCCTACGGCGATACCCCCGGCCCTCTGCTCCACATCTCCTCCATCTCCCCCTGCCAGGCGCCGGAGAACCAAGTGATTACCTTTTGACCCCCTCCTGAGAAATAGATAACCAGATAGAGAGGAACCTGTACCATGCCCAAATCCATAAAAGACTACCTGCTCATTGGCTGCGCGGTGGTGGGCCTCATTTTCATCATGATCATTGCCGCCCAGGACCGCAAATCCCTCCCCACCCCGTCCGCTTCCCCCGCCATCTCCGCCAGCCCATCGGAAGACCCGGACGCCAGCCCCTCCCCCACCCCGTCTGCTGGGGCCTCTGCCGAGCCCTCTGACAGCACACCCCCCTCCGGGGATGTGCCCAGTGCCACACCCACCCCCTCGGCCACACCTCGGCCCACGGCGACGCCACGGCCTACTGCCACGCCCCGGCCCACGGCCACACCCAGACCCACTGTCACCCAGCGCCCCGCCGCCACACCCAAACCGGTGAGCACACCCCAGCCGGCGGCCACGCCCACACCTGCGCCGGTGCAGACGCCCCAGCCCGTGGAAACTCCCGCTCCCACACCGGAGCCCACCCCTGTGCCTACGCCCGCTCCCACGCCGGAGCCCACTCCCGTACCTACACCGGAACCCACCCCGGCGCCCACGCCGGAGCCTGTCCCCGTCCCTCCTGACCCCATTCCCGAGAGCGTGGAAGAAGAAGGCTGACGGCATACGCACACCCCTCTCCCCCAAGAAAGCGCAAAAATCGGGCCGTAGAACCCTGTTCTACGGCCCGATTCCATTCCCATGATTTTTGTTTGATGAAAGCTTACCCCATCCGCCCGTGCATCAGGGGAGAGAGGGGCTTATAGACCATAATGCACACCACGGAGCACAAAATCCCCTTGGCAATGGTAAAGGGGAGGTTGAAAATCAACAGGCACTCCAGCAGCCCCTCCACAGAGGGCAGAATGGTCTGGTAGGCGGCAATGATGTTCTCCATCCCGCCAAAAGCAGCGGCATAGAAGGGGTAGGTGACAAAGTAGTTGAGGGGCACGGAGAACACGCCCATCACCACCGCACCCACCAGGCAGCCAATGATGGCCCCCTTGCGGTTTTTGTGGAGCTTGTAAATCAGACCGGCGGTGAAGGCAAAGGCGGCGTTCAGCCCAAAGTTGCACAGCTCCCCAATGCCGGCAGAGGTGGTTCCAGAGATGACGATGTTGAGCAGGTTCTTGCCCAGAGCCACCACCACCCCCGCCGCAGGGCCCAGGGAGAAGCTGCCCAGCAGCGCAGGCAGGTCAGATACATCCATCTTGACAAAGCTGGGGATGAGCATGGGCAGGGGGAACTCCAGCATCATGAGCACAAAGGCCACCGCAGAGAGCATGGCGCACACCACCACATAGCGGGTGGTGGACATTCGTGCCGCACGGCTGGAGGTGCTCCCCTGGCTTTGGGGAGCGGTTTGAACATTGGAAGACATAATAAAAACCTCCTATGAATGTGTGAAACACCTGAAGATATGTCAACAGGTGCAACATCAATCATGGGAGGAGCTGCACATCTTCTTCCATCCGGACTATCACCGTTGGTCCCGGAGTTTCACCGAGTCAGCCGCTTGCGCGGGTCGCGGACTATACCGCCAGTGGGGAATCTCACCCCGCCCTGAAGACACCTCATTCAATTGTTTCCGCTTCTATTGTAACACACATTTTCCAAATTGCAAGTGGTTGTTTCCTCGTTTTTTCTTGGAACTTGCGTTCGATTGCCCTTGACTGCTTTCTGGGGAGTGGGGTAGAATGATGTAGAAGCGCTGAGCCGTCGTGAGCAGGCTGGATGGAGCGAAGTGAGGAATAAAACCCAGGGGGGCAAAGCCCCCCGGTTTTGTTCCGAATCGGAGCGAAGCCAGCCGTTGCGAACAGGCGAAGCGTGACATCTTAGAAGTGCGAAGCCCCCGTAGCAGCCCGGTTGGACTGGAGCGAGGAATAGCCATGACCGGCGGGCAACGCCCGCCATGGCTGTTCCGAGTCGGAGGGAAGAGCCGAAGCGTCCGAACCCCGCCGCCCCTCGGATGGACTGGAGCGAAGGGCAAAGCCCAGGGCGGG
>CALXDR010000064.1 GCA_944387115.1 uncultured Oscillospiraceae bacterium | reverse complement strand
CGCTGACCCGCTCGTCAGGCGCTCGAGTATCATACCAAATCCTACGCCCACTGTCAACCCCTTTTTTCGAGTTTTTTCGCAAGTGTGCCGTATAACACCCAGGCCAATGTCCTTATCTCCCTCGACACATCACACAGCAAACCCAGGGGAAGCTGCAATCCTCCTCATCTCCGCCGGGGATTTGCAAATTCATCCCAAGTGTGATAGACTGCCCTATATCCCATTCCATATCCACTAAATATAAAAAGAGGAGGCAGCTTCATGTGTATATGCACCCCTGATTTGGTTGAGCGTGTCGTCGCGCTGGTCAGGCAGACCGGCGTTCTGCTCACCCAACGCCCCGACCCCCAGGCCATCCAAGCCAAATCCGCCACCGATTATGTGACCAACGTGGACCTCGCCGTGGAGGACACCCTGCGGGAGGCCCTGGCTGAACTGGCCCCCCAGGTACAGTTTATGGGGGAGGAGGAAGGCCACAGCGACTTAGACCCCGCCCGCCCCTTCTGGATTCTCGACCCCGTGGACGGCACCACCAACTTCATCCACAATTACGGGCACAGCGCCATTTCCCTGGCTTTGGCGGAGGATGGGCAGGTGGTATTCGGCGTGGTATACAACCCCTATCGCCAGGAATGCTTCACCGCTGTGCGGGGACAGGGCGCTCAGTGCAACGGACGCCCCATCCAGGTCAGCACCGCCCCACACCTTTCGGACAGCCTGGTGGCGGTGGGCACCGTCCCCGGTCACCGGGAGCTGGGACAACAGGCCTTCGCCCAGATGTGGGCGGTGTACAACGCCTGCCAGGACATCCGCCGCAGCGGCTCTGCCAGTCTGGATTTGTGCGATGTGGCCTGCGGGCGGGTGGATGGGTATCTGGAGCTGTATCTCCAGCCCTGGGACTATGCCGCCGGTTCCCTCATTCTCGCTGAGGCAGGGGGCTGTGCCACGGGGCTGGACGGCGCTCCCCTCTGCCTCACCCAGGGCGGGCCGCTGCTCTCCTCCAACGGCAGGATACACACTGCCCTGCTGGAGCTTCTGGAGCAGTCAAACTGACAAAGCATGAAAACGGCGCTGCAACAGGAGGGTTGCAGCGCCGTTGTGTTTGCGGGAAGGCCATGCCCGTGCGGGGGAAATGCCAAAGTCCTTGGACTTTTTTGAAGCGCTCAGCGCTTCTCAAATATGAAACCTCCTACTCAGCTCCCCCCGGAGGACATCTCCCCAAAACAGGATGATGGCGACGAAAAACAGCACGCTCACCGCCACGCACAGCAGGGAGGGCAGCTCCACGCTCACCCAGCCTGCCAGCAGGAACACCAGCGGCGCAATCCCCAGCGCACCATCAATGAGCAGGTAGACCAGCACCTCCTCCAGCCGCTTCCGAATCACCCTGGACAAAAGCGCTATGGCCAGCATGGCCAGCATACACACCAGGGGAATGACATAGTTGATGGACCACCGGTGCCAGCCAGTCCCCCAGTCCCAGGCCAGAGAGAGCAGGGAGAGGAGCACCACCTGCCACAAAATCCCCTTGGGCAGATTGGTGCGCTTGCGCACCGCCATCACCAAACTCACCCACAAAGAGCCAATGGCCCCCAGCACCAGCAGGGACCACCACTCTCCGTGGAATGTCACCCGGTTGATGAGCAGGCACACCACCGCCACCACCACAGAGAGAAAGACCGCCAGCCGGATGAGCAGATGATACCGCCGGGATACCAGCGGCACCACCGGAAACACATCCGGGCTGGCCTCCCCCCGGAGCGGCCCATGGCAGAGCGGGCACAGCGCCCCTTCTCCCTCCACCGTCACATCGCAGTGTTCACACCGCCGCATCTTCATTCCTCCTCATTCCAATCGATTGGCAGCCACGGTAATCTCCACGCCCTCTTCCCGTAAAATCCTGAAGAAATGGCGCGCCACCTCCACCCCGGAGCCGGAAAAGGGCGTGGCAAAGCCGAAGGTCATGGCATCCCCGCAGGAGCACAGGCACAGATGAATGCGGCTGGTGCTGTTAAACGCCCCCATCCGCTGAATATAGGGCTGGAATGCCGCCGGGAAGGACACCCGCCCCAGGTTGGAAATCGCCCCTGTCACACTGCGGTTAAACAGCTTGTTTCCATACATCATAACCACATCCTTGAGCACAAGGGGCACCATGCGGGTAAACAGATTGTATTCCAGACGGCACAGCTCCTCCACCCGCTGGGCCACCCGCTGAGGCTCCAGCTCCCGGCGGAAGTCCTCCTTGACCTGCTCCAAAATGTCCTCCAGCTCCCCGGACTGCTGGGAGAAATTGCGGCTGAGGGGCATCACCGAGAAAAAGTTCCGGGCCGTGCGGGAATCAAAAAAGTTGCGCAGATTGATGGGCATACTCACCACCACAGGCCGCTTGGTCTGGCTGGCGGGCATCTGCCGGTAGATGGCCTGCTGGAACACTGCGCACAGGTACATCCCCACCGTAGCCCCCCGGGCCTTGGCGGCGGCAGCCACCTGGCTGGCAGAGGCCACCCCCTCCACCAGCTGCAGCCGGTCCTCGGGCAGCTTGCGCCCGGAGAGGTGATAGGCCGCCGGCTGGAGATGAAACCCCCGCCGGGCCATCTTCTCCCCACGGTAGTGCTGACGGAAGCTGTCCGCCATGCGCTCTTGCAGGGAGCCGTCAAACTGGGGCTCCTCCCCCGCCAGCTGGGGGTGGCAGAGCACCAGGTAGCGGCACACCAGCGCCTTGAGGAAATCCAAGGCCCCCGTCCCATCCGCCAGGGCGTGATACATCTCCACATTGATGCGGCAGCGGTAATAGCTCACCGAAAGGAGCAGGTCGTGGCGGTCAGGATGAGCCTTCTGGGCACAGGGCGGCTCACTCTCCTGAGCCACACGGGGAAACTTCCGGCTTTCCTCCAGGAAGTACCAGAACATCCCCTTCCGCATGGTGCAGCGGTAGAAGGGGAAGTGGGCCAGCACCTGCTCCACCGCCAGGGTCAGGTGCTCGGGCTCCACCGGCCGGTCAAGCTGACAGTAAAAGCGAAACACCTTGCTGTCCCGCCGGCTGGTGGACGAGGGAAAAATCTTTGCTGCGTTGTCCAAACGGCTCCAACGGGATGTTTTCGCTGTCATGCCTGGGCTCCTCCTTCCAAAAAAGCACGCACCAGCGCCATAGTTTTCTGCACGTGCTCAAACCGCTGGGGCAGGGAGATAAACCCGTGGAGGGCATCCGCCAGACGGTGCACCTCCACCAGATTTCCCGCCTGGGTCAGCCGGCGGCCGTAGTCCTCCCCCTCGTCCCGCAGGGGGTCGTATTCCGCTGTGATGATGAGTGTGCGGGGCTGCCGGGACAAATCCTCCGCCAAAAGGGGGGCAAAATAGGGACTGTTCCAGTCCTCTTCCCTCTGAATATACAGCTCCAGATACTCCTCGATGCGCCGGTTGGTGAGCAGATAATCCGTCCCATTTTCCTCTGCCGAGGGATAGGGCGAGGCTGCACCGTGGCGGTTGGCCGTGGCGGGATAGAGCAAAATCTGCTGGGGAACGGAAAATTCCCCCCGGTCACGGGCCAGCAGCGCCGTGACTGCCGCCAGATTCCCCCCGGCAGAGTCCCCCATCAGGGTGAGCCCGTCCACGGGCAAGTCCGCCCCGCCGCCGCCCTGATAGGCCCACCGGGCCACCCCATAGCAGTCCTCCACCCCGGCGGGAAAGGGGAACTCCGGCGCCAGGCGGTAGTCCACCGAGGCCACCACCCGCCCCGTGGCCCGTGCGATATTAGAGCACACCCGGGTGTAGCTGTCGATGTTCCCGGTGACCCAGCCGCCGCCATGGAAGTAGACAATCCCTCCCGTGGGCTGCGTGCCCCGGGTGCGGAACATCCGCACCGGCACCCCGTGGTCCCCCACAGGCACCTCCAGGTTCCAAATCTCACAGTCTTCCGGAGCCGGGTGGGTTCCCACCAGCTCCTTAATCGCCCGCTCCATTTTATAGGTTTTACTCACATCCAAATCGGGATAAGACAACAATTTCAGCGCCATTTGCATGGCTTTGTTGATTGCCATCGGGTGTACACTCCCCTCCTGGGACTTTTCTCTATTATAACACACCGCCGCAGAAATGAAAAGCATCCCTGTTTGCCCCCATGGCGCAACCCCCTGGGACGGCTGCCCCAGGGGGTTGCAGGTACATCGGGGATACATCCCACGGCGAACCCTTACCCCTCCAGAATCTCCTGTGCCAGCTGATCTGCCAGCTGATACACCCCCTCGAACTGCACATGGGGGTTATACAGCGCCTCCAGCTGGTCATGGGCAGCCTTGGCCTGCCCCAGCCCCGCCATAGCCTCCTCCTCCAGGGCGTCCACCACCCTGCGGGTAAAGCGGGTGCGCCCCCGGCTGCCGCGCCCCCCCGCCTGGTCCGCCACAGCGTCCAGACGCAGGTGCCGGTAGGCGCTCTCCTTCCACGGCTGCTCCGGCGACGAGGTGACAAAGGCAAGCTCCTTTTGGGGGATGATGAGATGGGCCAGCCGGTCCGGGGCCATGGGGTCGGGACAGGCCACCACATCCCAGCCCCCCGCCAGCGCTGCGGCAAGGATGGGGGCCAGCAGCGTGTGGGCCAGGCCGTTGCTGTCCTGGAGGGCATATACCCGCTGGGCCTGGGCGGTCACCGTATCCCACAGCGTCACCCGCCCCTTGCAGGTCACAGCCCCCAAAAAGCGCTGCTCCAGCCGTCCGCTCTCCCCGGCGCCCCCCTTGAGCTCCCGCCCGATGATGCCCTTGGCCCGGCGCTTCAGCTTCTCCTCCACCTGCGGGGTGAGGGCCAGCTCATTTAAGTCCCGGCGCAGCTCCCCCGCCGCCCCCAGACAGCGGTACACCCGCTTATAATGCCCCTGATAGGCCTGGGTGGCCGCCAGCAGCTCCTCCTTCAGGGGGAGCAACGCCTTGCGGTGGTAAAATTGGCTCAAATCCACATAGCGCTCCACCACGCCGGGGTACTTCCCCTCTACCACATGGGGCGAGGTGCCGTCCACCAGCGCCGCCCCCAGCCGGGGGAGGAGCACCCCGTCCAGGGAATCCGGGTCCCCGGAGCAGGGGAAGGTAATGACCTCCTCCCCCGCCGCCCGGGCATGGCGGGCCACCCGCTTCATCAGCGAGGACTTCCCGCACCCGGCCCCGCCCTTGAGTATGTAAAGGGCGGGTACACGCTGGGGATCGGACAGCTGGTGATACAGAGAGTAAAATCCCGCCGGGGTATTGCCCCCCAAAAAATAGCGCACCTCTGACATAAACACGGCTCCTTTCATCATTTCCAGACCAGCCTATGCGCCCGCCCCGCCCCCGGTGCGAAGCCGCTTCCACCACTTACCAAGCGGTATGTTGCATTTTATCCAACTTTATACCAAATTTTCTCCCTTTTCTCCCGGCAAAATCGCTTAAAATTCCCCCTTGACGGCAAAGTTCCTAGGCAATATAATACTTCTGAAAGCCGTTTCGACAAGAATTTAAGCTGGGGCGGAGGGCCCACCCGCCACCCCACGGGCGAGGAAAGGAAGAGGATTCATGCGATACTACGAAACCCAAGTACAGTCCCTAAAGGACCAGGTGCTCACCTCTGTGGCCAAGCTGGCCTGGGAGGATCAGCTCGACTCTCCGGCGCTGCTCAAGATTCCCGAGCAGGTCATCCCCGGCCCCGAGGCGCAGATGCGCTGCTGCATCTACAAGGAGCGGGCCATTGTCAACCAGCGTGTCCAGATGGCCATGGGCGGCAACGAGGAAATCAGCTCTGTGGTGGAGGTGCTCCCCGTGGCCTGCGACGAGTGCCCGGTGAGCCAGATCAGCGTGGGCGAGTCCTGCCGGGGCTGTATTGCCCACCGGTGTAAGGAGGTCTGTCCCAAGGGGGCTATCTCCATTGTGAACCACCGCTCTGTCATTGACCACGACAAGTGCATTCTGTGCGGCAAGTGCGTATCCGCCTGCCCCTACAACGCCATTGTGAAGAATGTGCGCCCCTGCGAGCGGGCCTGCCCCGTGGACGCCATCTCCATGGGCGAGGACCGCAAGGCCAACATCAACTATGACAAGTGCATCTCCTGCGGCGAGTGCGTCATCCAGTGTCCCTTCGGCGCCATTATGGATAAGTCCTACATCACCCACGCCATTCAGATGCTCAAGAATGCGGAGAAGGAGGGCTACCATGTGTACGCCGCCCTGGCTCCCTCCTTTGTGGGTCAGTTCGAGGGCACCATCGGTCAGATGGTCACCGCCCTGAAGAAGCTGGGCTTCTACTCTGTGGAAGAGGTGGCTCTGGGTGCGGATATGACCGCCGAGGCCGAGGCCGTGGAGTTTGAGGAAAAGCAGCTGATGACCTCCTCCTGCTGCCCCGCCTTCGTCAACTTCGTGGAAAAACATATGCCCCAGCAGGCACACCTGGTCAGCCACACCCCCTCCCCCATGGTGATGCTGGGTCTGCACCTGAAGCAGAAGGACCCCAAGGCCAAGGTGATTTTCTTCGGCCCCTGCGTGGCTAAGAAGATGGAGTTCCAGCTGGAAAAGACCAAGGGCGCCATTGACCTCTCCCTGTCCTTCGAGGAGCTGTACGCCATGATCACCGGCAAGGGTCTGCGCCTCACCGAGCAGGAGGAGGCCGTTCTGGACGAGGCCAGCGGCTTTGGCCGTGGCTTTGCCAACAGCGGCGGCGTGGCTGCCGCCGTGGCCCAGGCCCTCAAGGAGAAGGGCAGCGAAGTGGAGGCCCGCACCCTCCCCTGCTCCGGCATTGCCGAGTGCCGCATGAACATCCTCAAGATGTCCAAGGGCCTCATCCCCCAGAACTTTATCGAGGGTATGGCCTGCTCCGGCGGCTGTTCTCAGGGCCCTGTGGGCATCCTGCGCAGCCCCAAGAATAAGACCGAGGTCGCCAAGCACGTCAAGGAGGCGGGGGATCGCACCATCAGCGACGCCCTCACCGAGGCGAGAAAGTAAGCATGACCCCCGCAGCGGAGTATTCCGCTGCGGGGGTACTTGTTCCTCCTCGTTCTCCTCACAGGCGCCGGGCGAGGGCGCAAAAAATGACCGCTGCCCTGGGGCAGCGGTCATTTTTCTTAGTAGAACTTCTTGCGGTTCTTCCGAGCAGCCTCGCTCTTCTTGCGGCGCTTAACGCTGGGGCTGTCGTAGTACTCACGCTTACGAACCTCAGCCAGAACGCCGGACTTGGCGCAGCTGCGCTTGAAGCGCTTCAGGGCGTTCTCCAGAGACTCACCCTCACGAACATGAACTTCGGACATTTATATTTCCCTCCCTCCGAGGTATCCGGCTCAATCCAGGATACTTTAAGGGCCATACCTATGGCTTTAACAGTAACATTATATTTGATGCAGCCCGATTTGTCAACTAGATTTTGAAAAATTTCCAACGAAGCGCTGAGCCGTCGTGAGCAGGCTGGATGGACCGAAGTGAGGGATAGGCATAAGGCGGGCACAGCCCGCCATGCCTGTCCCGAATCGGAGGGAAGCCAGCCGTTGCGAACAGGCGAGGCGTGACCTCAACGAAGCGCTGAGCCGTTGCGAACAGCTCGGATGGACTGGAGCGAGGGATGACCATACCAGGCAGGCGAAGCCTGCCATGGTTGTCCCGAGTCGCAAGGAAGCCGAGCGTCGTGAGCAGGCGAAGCGTGACATCAACGAAGCGCTGAGCCGTCGTGAGCAGGCTGGATGGACCGAAGTGAGGGATAGGCATAAGGCGGGCACAGCCCGCCATGCCTGTCCCGAATCGGAGGGAAGAGCCGAAGCGTCCGAACCCCGCCGCCCCTCGGATGGACTGGAGCGAAGGGCAAAGCC
>CALXDR010000063.1 GCA_944387115.1 uncultured Oscillospiraceae bacterium | reverse complement strand
CAAATCGCCGGAGCCTAAAAAATTCCCCCAGGGACAAACAGACCCCGGCACCTGCCGGGGTCATAAACCATCCCTCCAAGGGAAAAAAAGGCCCCGGCAAATCGCCGGAGCCCTAAAAAACCTCCAGGGGCAAACAGACCCCGGCAACCTGCCGGGGTCATAAACCATCCCTCCCAGGGCAAAAAAAGGCCCCGGCAAATCGCCGGAGCCCTAAAAAACCTCCAGGGGCAAACAGACCCCGGCAACCTGCCGGGGTCATAAACCATCCCTCCCAGGGCAAAAAAAGGCCCCGGCAAATCGCCGGAGCCCTAAAAACAGAGGACATTGTGATTCCTCTCCGTTTTTCAAATGTAGAAAGTTACTTGCTGTAGTCGTAGAAGCCCACGCCCGTCTTGCGGCCCAGCTTACCGGCACGCACCATCTTGCGCAGCAGCAGGGAGGCACGGTACTTGGGATCGTGGGTCTCATTGTACAGCGTGTCCATAATGGCCAGGCACACATCCAGACCCACCAGGTCGCCCAGAGCCAGAGGGCCCATGGGGTGGTTGGCACCCAGCTTCATGGCGGTGTCCACGCCCTCAACGCTGGCCACGCCGGTGTACACCAGGTCAATGGCCTCGTTGATCATGGGGATGAGAATCTTGTTGACCACAAAGCCGGGGGCCTCGTTGACCTCCACCGGCTCCTTGCCGATGGCCACGGACAGCTCGGTGATGGTCTTGCAGGTCTCGTCAGAGGTGTGCGCCCCACGGATGACCTCCACCAGCTTCATCACAGTGGCGGGGTTGAAGAAGTGCATACCGATAAACCGGTCGGCACGCTTGGTGGCCGCGGCAATGGCGGTGATGGAGATGGAGGAGGTGTTGGAGGCCAGGATGGTCTCGGGCTTGCAAATCTGGTCCAGCTCGGCGAAGATGGACTTCTTAATCTCCAGGTTCTCCACGGCGGCCTCGATGACCAGGTCGGCATCGGCGGCAGCGCCCAGGTCGGTGGTAAAGCTCATCTTGTCCAGGATGGCCTGCTTGCCCGCCTCGTCCAGCTTGCCCTTGGACACCAGCTTATCCAGCCCCTTGTTCAGACGGGCCTCGGACGCCTGAATGATCTCATCCTTAATGTCACGCACCACAACCTCGTAGCCCTTCTTGGCAAAGACCTGGGCAATGTCCAGGCCCATGGTGCCGCCGCCGATGACAACAATCTTCTTCATGATGATTACCTCCTATTTCTTCGGCCTGCCCGGAGGCAGGCAATGATTGGACTGTATGGATTACTTGTTCTTGAAGTGCTTCTCGGCACGCTTCTCCAGGAAGGCGCCCATGCCCTCGTTCTTATCCTGGGTGCCGCAGGTGACGCCGAAGGCCTCCGCCTCGAAGGCGCAGCCGGTGGCGATGTCGGTCTGCATACCCATGCGGATGCAGCGCTTGGACTCTGCCACGGCGATGGGCGCATTGGCGCAGATGGCATTGGCCAGCTCCATGGCCTTCTCCATCAGCACCTCAGGGGGATAGACCTCGCTGACCAGGCCGATGTCCTTGGCCTCAGCGGCGGAAATCACCTTGCCGGTGAGAATCAGCTCCATGGCCTTGGACACGCCCACAATGCGGGGCAGGCGCTGCGTGCCGCCAAAGCCGGGGGTGATGCCCAGACCGGTCTCAGGCTGTCCGAACTTGGCCTTTTCAGAGGCAATGCGGATGTCGCAGGCCATGGCCAGCTCGCAGCCGCCGCCCAGGGCAAAGCCGTTGACTGCGGCAATCACAGGCTTGGACAGGTTCTCCAGGCGGAGGAACACCGAGCCGCCCCGCACGCCAAACTTCTTGCCGTCCACAGCGGCAAAGCCCTTCATCTCTGCAATATCGGCCCCCGCCACGAAGGAGCGGCCCGCCCCGGTGAGCACCACGACACGCACGTCGTCCGCCTGCTCCACCTGGTCAATGGCCGCATCCAGGTCGCACAGCACCTGGGTGTTCAGGGCGTTGAGCGCCTCAGGCCGGTCGATGGTGAGGATGGCTACAGCACCCTGCTGCTCGCATTTTACAAAAGACATGATTGTTTCCCCCTGTTGATTAAATTCTTCACGGGACATACCACACGGGTGATAGTGTTATTTTTTTAACAAATCAGCCGTTAAAAAAAACCTGGACCCTCCGGTCTCGGTCTGGAACTAAGTATACTGCCCTTCCCGCCGGATTGCAAGTCCAATTCATAATTTTTTTGCATAGTTTTTTCGCCGGTTTTTGTGTACTTTGACCGTTCTGTTCCTTTCCAGACCTTTCCTCCCCATTTCCGCCCGCTTTTCCTCTTTTTCCCCTGAAAAAGGTTCTACCTATTTTTCCGCCTTGCCCGCCACGCTGGCGGCGGAGGCGCCCCTCACACCCCCGCCCGCCCGGCGCAGTCCTGTGTCCTGTTGCAGCCTGCCGCCCCACGGCGTCTATCACCGTGCCGTGGGGCAGCACCTTCCCCTCACAGCGCCCACGGCCAGGTGAACAAGCCGCCCAGCCACTGGGTGAGGGGCACATACACAATGGGCAAAAACATGGCAGGGAGCAGGTTTGCCACCCGGATGCGCTCCTGCCCCAGCTCCAGCACATTGATGGCCAGCCCCACAATGAGCACACCTCCCACAGCGCTCATCTCATTGAGCACCAATTCGGGCAGATAGGGGCCCACCAGCCCCGCCAGCAGCGTGATGCCCCCCTCGTAGAGGAAGAGGGGCAGTGCGCCGAAGGCCACGCCCGGCCCCATGGTGGCGGCAAAGGACACCGCCGTGACCCCGTCAATCACCCCTTTGGAGATGATGATTTCATAATTCTGGTTCAGCCCCGCCTCAATGGCGCCGGTGATGGTGAGTGCGCCCACGCAGAACAGCAGGGAGGCGCTGACAAAGGCCTCGGTAAAGCCGTGGGCGGTCTGAGCGCCCCCGCCCCGAACCAGCCTGCGCCGCATCACATTGCCCAGCCTCTCAATCTGGCGCTCGATGTCCAGCACATACCCGATGAGCGCCCCCACCACCATGCACACCACCACGCACAGCATATCCTGGGACTTCACCAGGCTGGACAGGCCAATGCCCATCACGCACAGGCCCAGCACCTGGGTGAGGGTGGCCAGCAGGCGCTGGCTGATGAGGTGGGAGCACATCAGGCCCAGGGCGCAGCCCGCCAGAATCATGGCCACATTGATGACAACCGCAATCACACGCCCACCCCGCTCTCCGTGTCGCAGGCAAAATAGCGCCGGGTCTGCTGGGCATTGCGGAGGATTTCCTCCCGGAGGGCCTCCAGACCGTCAAACCTGCGCTCGCCCCGCAGCCGGGTGTAAAACTCCACCCGGATTTCCTGCCCGTACAGGTCGCCGGAGAAGTCCAGAATCCACGGCTCCACCGTCACCCGTCCATGGGCCTCCACCGTGGGGCGGGTTCCCACGTTGGTCACTGCCAGGCGGCTGGTGCCATCGGGGAGGGCCACCCGGGTGGCGTACACCCCCACTGCCGGGGTGAGCACCTGGGGGGGGATGACCAGATTGGCGGTGGGAATGCCAATGGTGCGCCCCAGCTGGTTGCCGTGCACCACCGGCCCGGAGAGGATGTGGGGGTGGCCCAGAAAGCGCCTGGCCTGCTCCATCTCCCCCTGCTCCAGCAGCGTGCGGATGTGGGTGGAGGACACCGTGCGCCCGTCCAGCTCCACCCGCTCAATGATGTCGCACCCCACCCCAAGCTGGGCGCACAGCTGGGAAAGGCGCAGGGCGTCCCCCTCCCCCCGGTGCCCGAAGCGATAGTCATGCCCTGCCACCACCCAGGCGGCCTGGAACCGTTCCACCAGAACCTGGGTGACAAATTCCTGCCAGGGCAGATCCATCATGGCCTGGTCAAAGGGGAGGACGGTCAGCTGGGCAATGCCGTACTGATGCTCCATAATCCACGCCCGGTCCCGAGGGGTGTTGATGAGGGGCACCTGCCGCCCTAGAATCAAGTCCCTGGGGTGCTGGTCAAAGGTGAGGGCCGCCGGAATGGCGCCCAGCGCCTCCGCCCGCTCCGCCACCCTGCGCAGCAGCGCTCCGTGACCGATGTGAACGCCGTCGAAAAATCCGAGGGCGATGACTCGTTTTGTCTGTTCCATGGTTCGCTCCATCCTGCCTTTTTCTTTGGTGCGTGTATGCTTCTGCCGCCTGTGCCAGGCCGCAGTGCTCTTATGTTCCGAAAAACACAGTCCTCCGCAAAATCTTGCTGCGCTTCGGGCTACTCCGGGGGCTTCGCACTTCTTCATTGTCACGCCTCGCTCCCCTCCGCAACGCTTGACTTCCCTCCGACTCGGAACAAATTCGGCCGGGTGTTACCCGTCCTGGAATTTATTCCTCGCTCCAGTCCAGTCAAGCTGCTCCGGGGGCTCAGACGCTTCTACTCTACCGTATAAAAACTCTTCACCGTCGTCAGCTGTCCATCCTTGCCCTGGCTCACCGCCAAAAACTCACCCTCCGGGCTATACACCCGCCAGGTTCCCTCTTGGGAGAAGGTAAAGCGCCCCCCGTTGCGCACCCGCTTGGTCTGGGCGGGGGTGAGGGTGAGGGCCGGCAGATGGCGGAAGCAGTGGTCCACCGGGAGCAGGAGGGACTGCGCCTGCGCTCCCAGCTGCTGCACCTGCTCCAGGGTCACCGCATCGGCCAGGGTGAACCCGGCCGCCATCTCCCGGCGCAGGCTGCTCATACATCCCCCGCAGCCCAGCGCCTGCCCGATGTCATGGCAGAGTGTGCGCACATATGTCCCCTTGGAGCAGCGCACCCGGATACGAAATTCCTCCGGCCCCAGCCGCTCCTCCACCGTGAGGGAATGGATGGTCACAGGACGGGGGGCACGCTCCACCTCCCGGCCCTTGCGGGCCAGCTCGTAGAGCTTCTTGCCCCCAATTTTCACCGCAGAGTACATGGGGGGGATTTGGGCAATCTCCCCCCGGAACTGCTCCAGCACAGCCTCCAGCTGCCCCATGGTGACGGCGGCAGGGCGTGTGTCCACCACACGGCCCGTGGTGTCCTGGGTGTCGGTGGTCATCCCCAGCCGCAGCCCCGCCACATACTCCTTCTCTCCCCCGGCGGCGTACTCCACCGCCCGGGTGGCACGCCCCAGAAAGACGGGCAGCACCCCGGTGGCCATGGGGTCCAGGGTACCGGCGTGGCCCACCCGCCTTTCGTGGAAGATGCCCCGCAGCTTGGCGCATACATCCATGGAGGTCCATCCTTGGGGCTTGTCCACGATGAGAATGCCGTTAGCCATGCCCTTCCTCCGCCATCTGGGCCTCAATGGCCGCAAGAATGGCCTGGCAGGCCTGGTCCACGCTGCCCGTCACCGTGCAGCCGGAGGCCGCCTTGTGTCCGCCGCCGCCCAGCCGGGCGCAGGTGGCAGAGGCGTCCAGCAGGTCTGCCTGGGTGCGCAGGGAGATTTTACACTGCCCGTCCTCCATCTCCCGCACCGTGGCGGAGTGGCGCACCCCCTCCAGCTGTCCAATGAAGGCGGAGATGTCCTCGGTGTCGTTTTTCCCCGCACCGCACTGGGCCATCATGGCCAGGGAGAGGGGGACAATGGCCACCGTATTGTGGTGGTACAGCCGCATCTCCTGCACCATCAGACTCTCCAGCTTGAGCCGGGCCATGGACTTGGTGCGGAAATGGCGCTTGTTGATTTCCTGGAACTCCACCCCCTGGTCAATGAGGGCGGCGGCCACCCGATGGGTGTTCCCCGTGGTGTTGCCATAGAGGAAGCACCCGGTATCCGTGGCCACTGCCAGATAGATGGCCCTGCGGGCGGCCGGGGTGCTCACCCCCAGCTCCTGGGAGAGGGCGTAAATCATCTCGCCGCAGGCGGCTGCGTCCGCCTCCAGCCAGGTATTTTGGGCGAAAAACTCCTGGGAGCCATGGTGGTCAATGGCCAGGTCAATGCGCCCTTTCAGCCATGCGCCGTTGGCAGGCAGCAGGCCCAGGGCCGCCAGATCCACGGACACCACCGTGTCCGGCGCAAAGCCCTCGGGGGCGGTGCGCCCGTCCAGATAGGGCTGAAACACCTGGGTGGCGTCCTGGCTGTCCAGCAGCCAGGCGGTTTTCCCCATGGCCCGCAGCAGCTCCAGCAGGCCCACGCTGCTGCCGATGGCGTCGCCGTCGGGCCGCTTGTGGGTCACCACCAGATAGTTGTCATGGGATCGGAGAAATTGGGCGGTCTGCTGTAGGTTCATGCAACTCACTCCTCCTCATCGAGCACAATGTGGGCGTTGGCGGGGTTGGCGGGCTTGACTACCTCGGGATTGCGCAGCAGCTCCAGGATGTGAGCGCCGTGGTCGATGGAGTGGTCCTCCTCGAAGAGAAGCTCCGGGGTATAGCGCAGGTTGAGGGCATGGCCCAGCTCCCGGCGCAGCCAACCGGAGGCGGACTTGAGCCCCTTGACCACCGATGCGGCGGAGGACTTGTCCAGCATGGACACAAACACCTTGGCATAGCGCAGGTCAGGGGTGGTCTCCACGGCGGTGATGGAAATCATGCCCGTCACCCGGGGGTCCTTCACGTTGGGGATGAGGGCGGACAGCTCCCGCTGAATCTCCTCATTGATGCGTCCAATGCGATTGCTCGGCATAGCAATGCTCCTTTCAAACTGGTTCAGGAATAGGGGAAAGGCGGAGCAGGCGAATTCGCCCGCTCCGCCGTGCACGGTATCTTACACTTCAATCTGCTGCATCTCAAAGGCCTCGATGATGTCGCCTTCCTTGATGTCGCTGTACTTCTCAATGCCAATGCCGCACTCGTAGCCCCGGGCCACTTCCTTCACGCTGTCCTTGAAGCGCTGCAGGGAGCTCATGACCCCTTCATGGATTACGATGCCGTCACGGACCAGACGAATCTGGGCATTGCGCATGACCTTGCCCTCGGTGACATAGCAGCCGGCCACAACGCCCACGTTGCTGATTTTGTACACCTGGCGCACCTCGGCCTCGCCCAGCGCCACTTCCTTGAATTTGGGGGCCAGCATACCCTTCATGGCGGCCTCAATCTCGTTGATGGCGTCGTAGATGACCCGGTACATACGCATATCCACCTTGTTGCGTCCGGCGGACTCAGCGGCATTCTTGTCGGGACGGACATTGAAGCCCACGATGATGGCGTTGGAGGTGGCGGCCAGCATGACGTCAGACTCATTGATGGCGCCCACGGCGCAGTGAATCACCCGCACCCGCACTTCCTCGTTGCTGATTTTCTCCAGGCTGGCCTTCACCGCCTCGGCAGAGCCCTGCACGTCCGCCTTGACGATGACGTTCAGGTCCTTCATCTCACCGGCCTGAATCTGGCTGAACAGCTCCTCCAGGGAGACCTTGCTCTTGGCTGCGCCGGTGGTGGCGTTCTTCAGCTCGGCCTTGCGCTGCTCCACCAGCTCACGGGCCATGCGCTCGTCCGCCACGGCGTGGAAGTCGTCGCCAGCGCCGGGCACCTCGCCCATGCCCATAATCTCCACGGGGACGGAGGGCCCGGCCTGGGTGACCTTGTTGCCCCGGTAGTCCATCATGGCACGCACACGGCCCACGGCAGTGCCGGCGATGATGATGTCGCCCTGGCGGAGGGTGCCGTTCTGCACCAGCAGCGTGGCCACAGGGCCGCGGCTCTTGTCCAGGCGGGCCTCGATGACAGCGCCGTGGGCGGCACGGTTGGGATTGGCCTTCAGCTCACGCATCTCAGCGGTGAGGGTGACCATTTCCAGCAGGTTCTCAATGCCCATGCCCGTCTTGGCGGAGATGGGGCAGATGATGGTCTCGCCGCCCCACTCCTCAGGCACCAGCTCGTACTCGGTGAGCTGCTG
>CALXDR010000062.1 GCA_944387115.1 uncultured Oscillospiraceae bacterium | reverse complement strand
CCCAGCACCAGCACCCCCAGATACCAGCGCTGTGCGCCGGTGAGGGCCAGATAGTGCAGGCACTGGTGGTAATAGCGCCGTGGGAATGCCCCTGCCAGCGCCTCCCCATCCAGGGGGAGGGTGGTGGTCTTGCACTCCAGCCCCGCCTGTTCGCCGCATACCCAGCGGTCAATGTGTCCGTGGGCCCAGGGATAGCGGGGATTGCGGCGCACAACCCCCTGGCGGCGCACCTTTTTCCCGGTGACCTGGCACCAGCGCCGGGCCACATAATCCTCCAAATCCCGGCCCAGGCGCATCCCCTCGCTCTCCTCCTTTGGGGGGAGACGGCCCGTCTTGCGGCACCACAGGGCAAAGGGGGACATCCAGGGGGAGGCGCCCACCGCAGCGGCGGCCTCTGATCCGCCCAGGGAGCCCCTCCCGGAGCCGTGCCCCTCCGCCCATGGCCCAGGGGTCTTGGCGTACCGCTCACGCATCCCTTCGCCCTCCCTCCGGCTGGGCAAACAGCCATTCCATCCGGGCGGTTGGAAACATGGCGTCCCGCACCTGGCGGGCCTGGGACAGGGATAGTCCGTCCTCCTCCAACAGCCTTCCGGCCTCCTCCGCCGAGCAGTGGAGCGCAGCGGCAATGTGGTGCAGACCCAGCCCGTCCCGCGCCATGGCCCGTTCCAATCTGGGGTAGTACATTGGCGTCCCTCCTTTTACTCAATCGAGTTTACTCCTGTATATTACACTCAATTGAGTGATTTGTCAACACTCATCTGAGAAAAAATTTTGAAATTGAGAAAATCATCTTGCCAACCTACCCAGATTGAGTTACACTAAGGGTGAGGTGATATACTTTGGAGCGAGAAGCCAAATTGAAACAGATCATTCAGGAGAAGTACGGCAACCTCTCCCGATTTGCCGAGGCCTCCGGTGTGCCCTATACCACCATCAACAACATCTTCAAGCGGGGTCTGGACGGGGTAGGCGTGGGCACGGTGGTGAAGCTTTGCACTCTGCTGGGCGTGGATGTGGAGAGCCTGATTCAGGGTGAGCTGGCCCCCCGGGCCAGCGTGATGGGCCAGGCCCTGCCCGCCGGGTGCCAACCTGTGCGCTTTGTGCATAAGCCCCGGCTGGGGGCCATCGCCTGCGGCCAGCCCATTCTGGCGGTGGAGGAGACGGATACCTTTGACCAGGTGCCCCAGCATATCGAGTGTGACTTCACCCTGCTCTGCCGTGGGGACAGCATGATTAACGCCCGGATTTTTGACGGCGACATCGTGTATATCCGCAGCCAGCCCGAGGTGGAGAACGGGGAAATTGCCGCCGTGCGCATCGGGGATGAGGCCACCTTGAAGAAGGTGTACTATACCCCCGGCAGTGACCGCATCACCCTCCAGGCGTGTAACCCCCTCTACCCCGACCTGGTGTACCAGGGGGATACCTTGGAGGATATCGAAATCCTGGGTAAGGCTGTGGCGTTTACTAGTACCCTATTGTAAGCTTTGGCCCATAGAACCGGGGGACAAAAAGGAAGAAAGCGGGTGTTTTGAAAGGAGAAGTAGGAGCACACCCCCCCTTGCAGGCAGTGCATGATTCTGCTAGAATTATCATAGAATCATAGAGGAGGTGTTGACTGTGATTATCAAGTCATCCACTGCGCTCCGCAACGACTACGGCACGATTTCCAATCTGGCTCATGAGGAAGGGGAGCCTATCTACATCACCAAGAACGGTGAAGGGGATTTGGTGGTGATGAGCATCGAGGCCTTTGAACAGCGGGAGGAGACCTTGAAGCTGCGTGCCAAGCTGGAGGCAGCCGAGCAGGCCCGTCTCTCCGGCGCACCCTCCTATACGCTGGAGGAATCCAGAAAACGGCTGGAGGCGCTCTACCGGCATGGCTAACCTTGTCATTTTGGAGTCTGCACAGCGGGAGCTGGAGGAGATGGCGCAGCTCCATTTGAACCTGGTGGGCCCAACCTCCGCCCGCAGGATTACCAGCCTCATTTTGGACACCCTTTCCCGGCTGGGGATGTTCCCGCTGTCCGGCCATGTCCCCCAGGATAAAGTCCTGCGCAGCGGCGGCTACCGGCTGGTCATCGCCGGGAAGTACATCTGCGTTTACAAGCTGATTTCGGACACGGTGTTTGTTTACCACATCGCCCACGGCGCCAGCAACTATCCCGTGACTTTCAAGCAGCTGTCCAAACAGCTGCCCAACCAGCTGCCCACCGACCCCCCTCCCTCCCCGCTTTGAAGCACCCTCCTCCCAGCCCCGGAACACAGCAAAACGCCCAGCGTACCGCTGGGCGTTTCCCCTCCTCTCCACTGCTCCTGCAACAAAAAAATGCCCAGTGGAAAACCACTGGGCATCTCTCATTTCACGAATGGAACCACGAGGGCCACCGCCTTGCCAAGCAAGCGCAGCGCCATGTCCCCATTCGTATATTCTGGTACGGCTGGAGGGATTCGAACCCCCGACCTTTTGGTTCGTAGCCAAACACTCTATCCAGCTGAGCTACAGCCGCATACCGTCATCGGACAGCTTCGTTACTATACCACATCTGTCCCCCGCTGTCAACCCCTTTTGGCAGATTTCCCGCAATTTTTTCCCCATTTGTGCCTACCGCCGTGCGCCAGGCAAGGCGGGATAGCACTCCAGGCATCTGGCAGCCCAAAGCCCAGGGGGGTATCCCCCGCCCTCACACGCCCGGTCACAGCTCCCAAGGGCGGGTGCAGGCCATACAAAAGAACTATCCCTCCGGTATACCGGAGGGATAGTTCTGGTACGGCTGAAGGGATTCGAACCCCCGACCTTTTGGTTCGTAGCCAAACACTCTATCCAGCTGAGCTACAGCCGCATACTGTCGTCGGACAGCTTAGTTACTATACCACACCCATCCCCCGCTGTCAACCCCTTTTTTCGATTTTTCTCAGTTTCTCGAAACTTCCGGGGGAAACGGAGGGGAGCAGGCCGGACGCAGGCCCTTCCGGGCACAGCCCTCTGGCTCCGCCGGGCGGGCCGGGGAGGGCGGCGGGACTGCCCGGCCTTCCCACACCTGGCCCCCTGCCCCGAGGGGCAGGGGGCCAGGCCAATCCTGCGTTCCGTCCCGCTTTAGGCCGCTTCCTCCCCGTCCTGCCCAGGGGCAGGGGCGGCCTCCCCACTCTGGGAGGGCACAGAGGGCTCCTCCACGCTCTGGGAGGGGGCAGGGGTGCTCTCTACCCCCTGAGAGGGGGCAGGGGTCCCATCCGGCTGGATGGAGGGCTGACTGTCCACCCCCTGAGAGGGCACGGGGGTTGCCTCCGGCTCCTGGACGGGCTGGCTCTCCACGGGGTCAGAGGGGGCAGGGGTCTGCTCCGGCTCCTGAGCGGGCTGGGAGGTGCCATCCACCCCCTCCGAGGGGGCGGGGGTCTGCTCCGGCTCCTGGGTGGGCTGGGGAGTGACCTCCGGCTCCTCCGACGGCGCAGGCTCCTCAATGGCCAGCACATTGCCCATCAGGGCCTGGAAGCGCACGCATATGGCGGCAATCTCCGCCCGGGTGGCGCTGCTCTTGGGGAGGAGCAGCCCGTCGCTGCCCACCACAATCCCGTGGTACACCGCCCAGTTCATGGCCTGCTGCGCCCAGCTGCTCACCGAGGTGCAGTCGGGGAAGTCGCTGATGTAGTCCCCCGGCACCGTCTCCCGGCCGGCATACCGCCACAGCATACTCACAATCTGCTCTCTGGTGATGTTGCCGTTGGGGTCGGTGCCGTCGCTGATTTTGTTCGCCACAGCCCAGTCCCACCCCTTCTGATACCAGGGGGTGGAGTTGTACACGTCCGCACCCGCCATACGCCCCACCATCACCATAAACATGACGCGGGTGGCCTTGTCCGTGGGGGAGAAGATGAGGGTGCCGGTGCCCATCATCACCTTGCGCTCATAGGCCTTGGCCACAGACTCCACATACCAGGCGCTCTTGGACACATCCAGATAGGGCATCCCCCGGTTGGGGCTGTTGAGGGCGGAGGAGGCCCAGACCCCCTCCTGCGCCCACTGGGCAGAGGCGGAGGTGACCAGCACCACGCTCTCCTCCACCGCCAGATAACGGTGCCCCGGACTCACCTGGGCACCCTGCGACACCTCCGTCCCGGCGGTGACGTCCACCATCCGACCCTGCTGCACCACCCCCGAGCCGCTCACCCACAGCAGGCTGGAGCCGGCGCTGACGGCGGCGGCGTGGTTGGTCTTGCCGCTGACCGGGCTGAAATTCCGGCTGGCGTTCCACCCCGAGGCAAGGCCGGTCATGGACCCGCCCCGCTTGGCGGCCTCCAGCATGGCCTGCCCCTTCTGGCTGATGGCGGCGGACAGGGACTGGTAGCCGCTTTGCATGATGTTGTTCACAGCGGTGTCCAGCCTGGTTTTCAGGCTGCTGCCCACCGTCCCCTCCAGATAGCTCCGGGACACCAGGGAGTCGGAGGCGGACAGACCGGAGGCGGAAGCTGCCCCGGTGAGCATACAGCAGGCGGCCAGACACAGGGCCGCAATCCTCTTTTTCATACTTGCTCCTCTGAAATCATATAGCTCAGGGTCAGCAGGCTGTCGGCAAAGTGGACATCCTCAATTCTGACCTGTTCCATCTCCTGCTGGGGCAGCTCCACATTGGTGAAGTTCCAGATGCCATCCACCCCGCACTTTGCCAGCCTGCGGGCCATATCCACCGCCGCAGGCGCGGGCACGGTGAGCACGCCCACGCTGGTCTTGTGCCCGCCCAGATACCCCTCCAGCTCGTCGATGTGGTACACCGGCACCCCGCCCAGGCTGCCGCCCACCAGGCTGGGGTCCACATCAAAGGCGGCCGCCAGGCGGAAGCCGTTGGACTGGAAGGGGAAATTCTCAATGAGCGCCCGGCCCAGGTTGCCTGCGCCCAGGATGACGGCGGTATGGGCCCGGTTCATGCCCAAAATGTCCGCCACCTCCCCCCGCAGCCGCTCCACATTGTAGCCGTACCCCTGCTGGCCAAAGCCGCCGAAGCAGGACAGATCCTGCCGGATTTGGGAGGCGGTAAGCCCCATGGACTTGGCCAGAGCGCCGGAGGAAATGCGCACCGTGCCCCCCCGGTACAAATCGTCCAGGTGGCGGTAGTACCGTGGCAGCCGCCGAATCACCGCAGATGAAATTTTTTCTTTTCTCATGTTCCTTTGTTCTCCACCCTTTCCCTGCCAGGCGCGCCATCCTTCGGATGCGCCGCCCACCGGCGGGCCAGGCGCCGCACACGCAGGTGCGCCCGGCCTGGATTGCTAGGTTATCTTGATTGTTACTCCCCATTATAGACCATACGGCCCAGGTTGTCAAACTTTTTAACAATCCAAATCCAGGCGCAGGCACACCCCGCCCCCGGGGCGCATAGACATAGAATAGCCAAAAAGGAGGGATTTCCCATGCCGCAAACCGGCTCTATTCTGGTGCGGGTCTATCTGTCCCGCGCCCAGCTGCCCATTGCGGGGGCCACGGTGATTGTCGCCGCCGTCACCCCCCAGGGCAACCACCAGGTGCTGTCCATCCGCGCCACCGACGCCAGCGGTCTGGCAGGCCCCATCACCCTGCCCGCCCCCGACCCGGGCAACAGCGACGCCCCCGGAGGCCCCACCCCCTTCACCAACTACACCCTGGTGGTGGAGCACCCGGACTATGAACTGGCCACCTTTGAGGATGTGCAGGTATTCCCCGGCATTCAGACGGTGCAGGACGTCCCCCTGGTGCCCCTGACCGGTCAGAACCTGGGAGAACTGGTCACCGTCACCCCCCAGCCGCTCTAAAGGAGGTGTGTCCATGCCCTTCAACGTCCTGCCCTACATCCCCCAGCAGATCACCGTCCACCTGGGGCCGCCCGACCAGCCGGCGGAGGATGTCACCGTATCCTTCCCCGATTACATCAAAAACGTGGCCTCCAGCGAGGTCTACCCCACCTGGAGCGAGGAGGCGCTGCGGGCCAACATCCTGGCCCAAATCTCCTTCGCCCTCAACCGGGTGTACACGGAGTTTTACCCCAGCCGGGGCTACCCCTTTGACATCACCAGCTCCACCGCCTACGACCAGAAGTTCATCAAGGGGCGCAGCACCTTTGAAAACATCGACCGGCTGGTGGATGAGCTGTTCACCAGCTACATCCGGCGGGAGGGCTTTGTAGAGCCGCTGTCGGCCAAGTTCTGCAACGGCACCACCTCCCAGTGCGACGGCCTGTCCCAGTGGGGCAGCGAGGAGCTGGCCCGGGCGGGGCAGTCCGCCATGGAGATTTTGCGCCACTACTACGGGGACAACATCGAGCTGGTCACCGACGCCCCCGTGCGTGACATCACCAGCTCCTACCCCGGCTACCCCCTCCGGGAGGGGGCCAGCGGCGAATATGTAGTGGTGCTCCAGACTATGCTCAACCGCATTGGGCAAAACTACCCCGCCATCCCCCGCATCACCCCCGTAGACGGGATATTCGGCCCCCAGACCCGCAGCGCCGTGGAGGCCTTCCAGCGGATTTTCGGCCTGGCGGTGGACGGCGTGGTGGGCAGCGCCACCTGGTATAAGCTGGTGCTGCTCTATGTGGGGGTGACCCGGCTGGCAGAGCTGGTGAGCCAGGGGCAGACCTTTGAGGAGGTGCAGGGCCCCAGCGGAGACACTACCCTCCGCCTGGGGGACCGCCGCCCGGCTGTGGCCTCCCTGCAATACTTCATCACCGTGCTGGGGGAGGTGCTGTACAACTTCCCCACCCTCACCATCGACGGCATATTCGGCCCCGCCACCCAGCAGGCGGTGGAGGACGCCCAGCGGTATCTGGGTCTGCCCGCCACAGGGGTGGTGGACCGGGCCACCTGGCAGGCGCTGTACGACGCCTATGTGGCCGTGGCCCGCACCCTGCTGGCAGACCGCAGCCTGCCCATCTCCATTGCAGAGCTGGAGGATCTGGCCATCACAGGCCAGTTCCCCGGCTACACCCTCTCCTACGGCCTGGACACCCCCCAGGGCTAATTCCCATCCAAGAAAGGAGACCATCCCATGCCGGAACCCAACACCACCCAAGCCGCCGCAGCCGTCCCCGGAGGCAATCCAGCTGTGCGGGAGCTGCAAACCCTCCTCGACCAGCTGGCCCGCCATGACCCCCGCCTGCTCCGCCTCACCCCCGACGGGCGGTTTGGCGAACGCACCCTGGAGGCGGTGATGCGCTTTCAGCGGGACTACGGCCTGCCAGTCACCGGAACGGTGGATTTGACCACCTGGGAGACCCTGGTGGCCGCCTACCGCCAGCACCTGCTCCACCACGGCCTCCCCACCCCCCTGCGGGTGCTCCCCCACGGCCACTTCCAGACCCTGCCCGGCGCAGACAGCCCCCAGCTCCAGGTGGCCCAGGCCCTGCTGGGCACCCTCCTGCCCTATATCGCCAATCTGCCCGCCGCCGTCCCCGGCCAGGGCAATGTGGGGCAGACCCAGCAGGCCCTCCTCCTCATTCAGCAGCTGGCGGGCCTTCCCCCCACCGGCGCTCTGGACCGGGCCACCTGGGAGGCCCTCACCCGGCTGTACCACACCTATGTGACCCGTGACGCCCTGTCCGGGCAGGGATGACCCCCGCCCCAGGGCGCAAACAGGCCCAGGCCTCCTACCCCGTTGCGGGCGGGAGGCCTGGGCCATTGTGTCAAATCAGGCAGCGCCCCTCCGCACAGGCGGACGGGACATTACCCCTGGTATCGGGGGGGAGGGGCAGAGCGCACGGGGGCGTCAACCGCCCCGCTCTCCTCGGGCGCGGGGGTTTCGCTCTCCCCGGGGGCGGGGGTCTCGCTCTCCTCAGGGGCGGGGGTCTCGCTCTCCTCCGGGGCGGGGGTCTCGCTCTCCTCCGGGGCGGGGGGCTCGCTCTCCTCCGGGGCGGGGGGCCCGCTCCCCTCCGGGGC
>CALXDR010000061.1 GCA_944387115.1 uncultured Oscillospiraceae bacterium | reverse complement strand
CGGGCCGATACTCACCCTGTTTCTTACAGCCCGAGGCCGTCTGCACCTTGATTTTTCCCCCTGGACGGTGTAAACTAAACTGATAGATTTTACGCATCCCTTTGGAGAAACATATCTTTGGAAGGAGGCCGCTGCAATGCCCCACCCCTTCTCCCATTACCAGGAAAGCGCCCAGGCCATTGCCCGCCGTCTGGGCGGCTTCACCCCCCAGGTTGCCCTGGTGCTCGGCTCCGGGCTGGGCGATTTGGCCCAGGAGGTGGAGCACCCTGTCACCATCCCCTACGGGGAGATTCCCCATCTGCGCCCCTCCACCGCCCCCGGTCACCAGGGACAGCTGGTGGTGGGCACCCTGGCAGGCCAGCAGGTGGCGGTGATGCAGGGGCGTATGCACCACTACGAGGGCTATTCCTACGAGGAGGTGGGCTATCCCCTCAGGGTGCTGCGTCTGCTGGGCTGCCGCACCCTCATGGTCACCAATGCCGCCGGGTGTGTGCGCCCCGACTGGAAGGCGGGGGAGATTATGCTCCTCACCGACCACATCAAACTGGGGTCTGAGTCCCCCCTGCGGGGAGAGAATCTCCCCCAGTTCGGCCCCCGCTTCCCCGATGCCACCCACCTGTACACTCCGCAGCTCCAGAGCCTGGCCCGCCGCACCGCCGGGGAGCTGGGACTGACTTTGCGGGAAGGGGTCTACTTCTATGCCCACGGCCCCCAGTATGAAACCCCCGCCGAGGTGCGTGCCATCCGCCTGCTTGGGGGAGATGCAGTGGGCATGTCCACTGTCCCCGAGGTGCTGGTGGCTGCCCACTGCGGCATGGAGGTGCTGGGCTTTTCCCTGCTGTCCAACCTGGCTGCCGGTATGCTCGACCAGCCCTTGACCGAGCAGGAGGTGCTCCAGGCGGGACAGGCCGCCCGCCCCCATTTTTCCGCCCTGGTGCTGGGCTGTCTGAACCGCCTGCCCAATCCCGGCAACGTTACTTGGAGGTAATCTATGTCCACACTGTTCACCCATGTCACCGCCCTGCTGATGGACGAGCAGGCCACCACCCTCACCAACGGCTATGTGGCCGTAGAGGGCGCACACATCACCTATGTGGGCGCCCAGCGCCCCCAGGGCCCCTTCGACCAGGAAATCGACTGCACCGGCCAGGTGATGCTCCCCGGCCTGGTCAACGCCCACACCCACATCCCCATGACCCTCTTGCGGGGCTATGGCGGGGGGCACGATTTGCACACCTGGCTCCACCAGTATATTTTCCCCGCCGAGGCCAAGCTGGACGACCGGGCCGTGGCCGCCGGTGCCGCCCTGGGTCTGGCGGAGATGATTGCCTCGGGGGTCACCTGCATTGCAGATATGTACCTGCGCACCCATGCCATTGCCCAGCAGGTGCTGCAAGCGGGCATCTCCGCCAATCTATCCTGCGGCGGGGTGTATTTCGGAGATCCGGACCACTTCTCCCCGGACGCCTGCGGGGACTGCCACAACCAGCGTGCCCTCACCCAAGAGTGGCACGGAGCGGGGGACGGTCAGATTCTGGTGGACACCTCCATCCATGGCGAATACACCTCCAGCGCCCCCCTCTGGCAGTGGATGGCGGACTGGGCCCAGCAGCACCGCCAGCGGATGCACGTACACATCTCGGAAACCCAGGCAGAGCACCAGGCCTGTCTGGCCCGCCACGGCCGCACCCCCATCCAGGTGCTGGACCAGTACGGGGTGTGGGAGCAGGGCGGCATTGCCGCCCACTGCGTGTATACCACCCCGGAGGACTGGGCCATGATGGCCCAGAAGGGGGTGTCCTGCGTACACAACCCCTATTCCAATCTGAAATTGGGCTCGGGCATTGCCCCCATCCCCGCCATGGCAAAGGCGGGAGTGAACCTGTGCCTGGGCACCGATGGGATGAGCTCCCACAACAGCGCCGACCTGTTTGCCGACATCAAGCTGGCCGCCGTGCTCCACAACGGCGCAGCCTGCGACCCCATGGCCCTCTCCCCCCGCAAGGCCCTGGAGATGGCCACCGTGTGCGGTGCCCGTGCCCTGGGCAGACCCACAGGGCAGATTGTCCCCGGCAAGGCGGCAGATCTCATTTTGGTGGATTTCACCGCACCCAACCTCACGCCCTGCCATGATGTAACGGAAAATCTGGTGTTTGCCGCCCACGGCTCCAACGTCACCATGAATATGGCCCGGGGAAAGGTCATATACCAAAACGGAACCTTCTATACCCTGGACCTGGAACGCATCCGCTGGGAGGTAGCGCACTATGCCCTCCCCCGCATCTTTGAAGATAGGAAAGGTTGAGATCATGTCGAACTCCACACCGAAAAAGAACTCCTTCTTTGGCGGCGCTGCCATTCTCACCGTGGGCATCATCCTGGTCAAGCTCATTGGGGCGCTGTACAAAATCCCCCTGGGCAACATCATAAGCGAGGCGGCCTTTGCCGACTTCAACACCGCCTATTATATCTACTCCCTGCTCATCATTGTATCCACCGGCGGGTTGCCTGTGGCGCTGTCCAAGATGATCTCCGAGGCCCACGCCCTGGGCCGGGGCAACCAGGTGCGGCAAATCATGCGGGTTGCCATGAGCACCTTCTGCGTGCTGGGCACCGTGTGTACCCTGCTCATGCTCTTCTTCCCCAACCAGCTGGCGGGGTTGATGAACAACTCCCACAGCGCCTATTCCATCATGGCGCTGGCCCCCGCCCTGTTCTTCCTGTGCCCCCTCTCCGCCCTGCGGGGATACTTCCAGGGGCACGCCCTGATGACGCCCACGGCGGTGTCCCAGATCATTGAGGCGCTGTGCAAGCTGGTGGTGGGTTTGGCGGTGGCCACCATTCTGGTCAGCCAGGGTGTGGAGGAGTCTATCTCCGCCGCCGGCGCCATCTTCGGCGTATCCGTGGGCTGCGGCCTGGCCTTTTTGTACGTGTTGGTGTGCTATCGCGGGCACCGGCGCTATGTCCCCGCCTCCCACGACAGACCCTCCAGCGCCCAGGCGATTTTCTCCACCCTGCTCAGGCTGGCCATCCCCATCACCCTGGCCTCCTCGGTGATTGCCCTTGCCAACCTGCTGGACACCAGCGTGGTGTTCGGCCGCCTCCAGGACGCCGCAGGCTTCTCCGAGGATGAGGCCCGGGTGCTCAAGGGCATCTTTGACAAGGCCGCCACCCTGTACAACCTGCCCTCCTCCTTCATGGTGCCCCTCACCGCCAGCGTCATCCCCGCAGTGTCCGCCGCCCGTGCGGTGAAAAACTACAAGCAGAGCGCCCAAATCAGCGAGACCGCCCTGCGCACCACCGCCCTGCTGGCCATCCCCGCCGGGGTGGGCCTGGCGGTGCTGGGTCAGCCCATCATGCGCCTGCTCTACCCCTCCACCGATGTGGCGCTGGCAGGGTGGATGCTCCAGGTGCTGGGCATCGCCTCCGTCTTTGTGTGCTTTATGCTGGTGTGCAACTCCATCATGCAGGCCCACCGCCAGGTGTCCCTGCCCATGGCCACCACCATCATTGGCTGTGTGCTCAAGATTATCATCAACTATATCCTGGTGGGCAACCGGGACATCAACATCAAGGGCACGCCCATCAGCACCCTGGTGTGCTTCGGGATTATCTGCGTGCTGGATTTGGTCATCATCAAGCTCATGCTCCCCCGTACCCTGAGCTATACCCGGGTGTTTGCCAAGCCCATCCTCTCCGCTGCGGTGATGGGCGGGGCGGTGTATGCGGTGTACGGCCTGCTGGCCCGGGTGCTGGGGGGGCTGGCTCCCTTCCAGTCGGTGGTAGAGGGTGAGACGGTGCTCAGCGGCACAGGCAACGCCCTGGCCACCCTCACCGCCATCGGCGTGGGCGGTATCCTCTATGTGGTGATGATTGTGCTCACCCGTGCCATCTCCAAAGAGGATTTGGCCCTCATGCCCAAGGGGGATAAGATTGCCCGCATACTCCGCATTCACTAACACCGCACTTTGTCCCCTAAAAAGCCCCAATTATCCGGTTTCACAGGGACTATTTTCCCAAAATACCTTGCAAATCAGGTGAAAGTATGTTAGATTTATGGAACAAGAATTCCTATGATGTCCATGACCTGGTGGAGATTGTCCGTGTGCTGCGTGCCCCCGGCGGCTGCCCGTGGGACGCAGAGCAGACCCACGCCTCCCTCCGGCGCAATCTGCTGGAGGAGGCATATGAGGCCGTAGAGGCCATTGACCAGGGTTCGCTGTCCGGTCTGAAGGAGGAACTGGGGGATGTGCTGCTCCAGGTGGTCTTTCACGCCTCCATTGAGGAGGATGCCGGACAGTTTAACCTGAACGATGTGGCCGACGGCGTGTGCCGCAAGCTCATCTTCCGCCACCCCCATGTGTTCGGCCGCTCGGATGCCCACTCCACCCAGGAGGTGCTGGCCAACTGGGACGAGCTGAAAAAGCAGGAGAAGGGGCAGCGCACCCAGGCCGACACCCTGGATGCCGTGGCCCGCTCCCTGCCTGCCCTGTGGCGGGCGGAGAAGATGCAGAAAAAGGCCGCCCAGGTGGGCTTTGACTGGCCGGAGGTATCCCCCGCCATGGACAAGCTGGAGGAGGAAACCCGGGAGCTGCGCCAGGCCCTCACCGGCCAGGGCGACGCCCTGGAGGAGCTGGGCGACGTGCTCTTTGCCGCAGTGAAGGTGGGCCGCTTTCTGGGGCTGGACCCGGAGGAAGCCCTCCACGCCTGTTGCGAGAAGTTCGCCAACCGCTTTCGCCTTGTGGAGGCCCAGGTATGCTCCAGCGGGCGCACCATGGACGCTGTCCCCCTGTCCGAGTTAAGTGACATCTGGAATTCTGTAAAGCACACCACCCCCGGCACCTGACTGCCCTGCCAAGGGCACCGGCTGCCACCCATTGATACACGATTTAGGAGGAACAACCATGAATAAGGCAGAACTCATCACCGCCGCCGCCGAGAAGGCCAACCTGTCCAAGAAGGACACCGAGGCCGCCATCACCGCCGCCCTGGAGGTCATCACCGAGGCCCTGACCAAGGACGAGAAGGTTCAGCTGGTGGGCTTTGGCTCCTTTGAGACCAAGAACCGTGCCGCCCGCATCGGCCGCAACCCCCGCACCAAGGAGCAGATTGAGATTCCTGCCTCCAAGCTCCCCGTGTTCAAGCCCGGCAAGGCTCTGAAGGACGCCATCGCTGAGTAACCACGCCGCTTGCCCTGCCGGACAGGCTCTTTTTCCCCATCCCACGCCCAGCACGGGGCCTGCCCCGCTGGGCCTGTTTAGGAGGAAATCCCATGAGATTGGATAAATGGCTCAAGGTTTCCCGCCTGATCAAGCGGCGCACCGTGGCCAACGAGGCCTGCGACAACGGGCGGGTCACCGCCAACGGCCGCCCTGTAAAAGCCTCCTACGATGTGAAGCCCGGCGATGTGCTGGAGCTGAAGTTTGGAGAGAAGCTCATTCGGGTAGAAGTGCTCTCCACCGATGACATTGTGGGCAAGGCGGGCGCCCAGGCGATGTACCAGCAGCTATGAACAAACCCCCCATCCACAATCGCCGAAGCGATTGTGGATGGGGGGTCTTTTTCCGTCACAAGCCCTTGGGCGGGTGTGAATCCTTGTCACTCCATCCAGGGTGGCTGCAACGGCTCAGCCCTCCGATTCAAATTCCACCATTTCGCTGCGATACCGATGGGGCAGGTTTCTGGCCTGGGCCTTGGGATTTTCCCGCTGGGCTATGGATACGGCGTGAAAAAACCTGCGCCATAGCTGCCGGTACCCCTCTTCCTCCTCGTCCAACGGGGGCAGGGTGAGCCCCTCCACCGGGACAATGGACCACCGCCCCTGCTGATACACCAGCCCCTCCCTGTGGGTGCGGTCATGGAGAAAGAAATCCTCCCCGGCAAAACGCTGTACAAAGTGGGGGCGCAACAGGGGGAGCACCCGGTTTTTGGGGGCAATCTCCCCCACCAGCATCCCCCCATAGTCGGAAAAGCGCACAAAGCCGGTGTAGCGGTGCGCCTCCTCCTCCAGCTGTTCCACCGCCCGGCGCAGACAGTCCACCCGCGGGTCGCCCAAGTCCCGCGCCGCCTCCGGCCCCCGGCGCAGACCATAGGCCAGGAAGGCCCAGATGTGCCGTTCCCGCTCCTCCATTCCGGCGAGAAACCCTCTGCACACCAGCCGCTTCCCCCACACCCCCAGCTTTGGCTCCAGGGCACGGTATACCCGCCCGGCCCGCTGGGGATGGGTGTCAATGCGCCGAGTGGGCCAAAGGGCATAGCGGGTGTCCTCCGGGGCAAAAAAGGCCACCGGCTCCTCCTTTGCCGCATAGCTTTCAAACACACAGGTGAGAAAACCTGCAAAGCTGCCGTCATACTCGTAGCATACGGGGCTCCACCCCGTCTCCCTCACTGCCATGGCTCAAACAGGGACAGCTGCTCGGCCTGCACAGGTGCCAGGGCAGGGCGCTCCAAGGCCACCAGATGGCCCAGCACACGGTCCTGGCGCACCCGTAGGCCGGGGAGATATTTCCCCCCGCAGGTGAGAAAATACTCCGCCCGCTTGAGGACCACCCCCACCTTTTTGAGCACCTCAAAGGTGAGAGGCGCCGCCCGCCGGGCACTGAGGATGCGCCTGGCAGAGCGCACCCCGATGCCGGGCACCCGCAACAGCATCTCATAGTCCGCCGTGGACGCCTCCACCGGGAACTGCTCCATATGGCGCAGCGCCCAGGCGCACTTGGGGTCCACCCGCTGGTCAAAGTTGGGGTGCGCCTCGTCCAGCAGCTCCTCCGCCCGGAAGTGGTAGTAGCGCAGGAGCCAATCGGCCTGGTACAGGCGGTGTTCCCGCAGCAGCGGCGGTTGGAACCCCTGGGCAGCGGGGAGGAGCTTGCTGTGGGACACCGGGAGGTAGGCCGAGTAAAACACCCGCTTGAGCCCATACCGGCGGTACAGCCCCTGGGCCAGGGTGAGAATGTGCCGGTCACTCTCCGGCGTGGCCCCGATAATCATCTGCGTAGACTGCCCCGCCGGGGCAAATTTCGGCGGCAGAGTCCCCCGGAGGCTGATATCCCCCCGGCTGGCGGCAATGCCATCCCGAATCTGCCCCATGGGCGCCAGAATGTCCCCCTTTCGCTTGTCCGGGCAGAGGCGATTGAGGCTTTCCTCTGAGGGCAGTTCAATGTTTACGCTCATGCGGTCGGCGAGGGTGCCCAGCCGCCAGGTGAGCAGGGGATCTGCCCCCGGAATGGCCTTGGCGTGGATGTATCCGCCAAAGCGGTACTCCTCCCGCAGCAGGCGGAGCACCTCAATCATCCGCTGGGTGGTGTCGTCCGGGTTCCCCGCCACCGCCGAGGATAGAAACAGCCCCTCAATGTAATTGCGGCGATAAAACGCTATGGTGAGCTGCGCCAGCTCCCGGGGCGTGAAGGACGCCCGGGGCACATCGCTGGACCGGCGGTTGACACAGTACTGGCAGTCGTACGTGCACACATTGGTGAGCAAAACCTTGAGCAGGCTGATGCACCGCCCGTCGGCAGAGAAGCTGTGACAGCACCCCGCCAGCAGTGTACTCCCCATTCCCCGCCCGCCGCCCTTGCGGCTTACTCCGCTGGAGGTGCAGGCGGCGTCGTACTTTGCCGCATCCGCCAAAATCGCCAGCTTGTCCATCACATCCATGGTACTCCCTCCAAAATAGAACATATATTCTATTATACGAACTTTTGTTCGATTGTCAAGGGTGCAAGTGTCCCCTCCGCCCCCCTGCTCATAGAATGGGTGTGAAAAGGAGGTGCTCTCCCAGATGGAGGACAAAACGCTGCAAACCAGCCCGGACCAGGAGGTCTTTCAGCGGGTATGGGCCCGGGTGATGGAGGGGCGCAACCCAGACAACAGCCCCATCTCCACCCCCGGCCCGCTGCCCCTGCCCACCCCCACCCTTCCGGGCCCCGGACCAGTACACAACCACCCCACGGCACCCACACCACCCCCAGAGCCCCTGCCCTGGCCCCAGCACGTACCTAGACCCCAGCCCAGGCCGGAACCTATGCCCAGGCCGGAACCTATGCCCAGGCC
>CALXDR010000060.1 GCA_944387115.1 uncultured Oscillospiraceae bacterium | reverse complement strand
GTACGCCCGAAGGGACTCGAACCCCCAACATTCAGAACCGGAATCTGACGCTCTATCCAATTGAACTACGGGCGCATAGCGCTAGTTGTTGCGACTTAGATAGTATAGCAGGAAAACTTCCGGTTGTAAAGCCCCTAACACGAAAAATTTAAAATTTCCTTGCGGGGGGGTGAGCGGGGGTTATTCCTCAGCGGCGGCCTGCGCCTGCTGGACGGCGGGGCTGGCGGGCTGATCCTTGGGGAGGAGGATATTGAGGAGGATGGCCACAAAGGCGGCGGGGACAATGCCAGAGCCGCCGAAGACCAGCTGGATGGCCTGGGGGGCGTGCTGGAGCACACCCAGATTGGCGCCAATGCCGTAGCCCAGACCCAGGGCCACAGATACGATGGACAGGTTGCGGGGGGTGAGGGGCTCTTTGGTAATCAGCTGAATGCCGCTGACCACAATGGAGGAGAACATCATCACAGCTGCGCCGCCCAGCACAGACTGGGGCATGATGGACACCAGCGCGCCCAGCTTCGGAATCAGACCGCACAGCACCAGGAAGATGGCGCCGGTGGCCAGGGCAAAGCGGTTGACCACCTTCGTCATGGTCACAAGGCCCACATTCTGGCTGAAGGAGGTGTTGGGGAGGACGCCGAACAGGGCGGCGAAGCTGGAGCCGAGGCCGTCGCAGATGATGCCGCCGGACAGCTCGCTGTCGGTGGCCTCCCGGCCCATGCCGCCCTCGGTGACGCCGGAGATGTCGCCCACAGTCTCCACAGCGGTGACCACAAACATGATGAGCACGGGGAGAATGGCCCGCAGGTCAAAAGCGATGTCCACAGGAATCAGGTCGGGCACGGCAAACCAACCGGCCTGGGCGACCTTCTCCCAGTGGAGCACCCAGGACTTGGTGTACTCCACGCCCTCGGCAGTGACGCCGGTGGTGGGGAGAAACAGGGGCATGAGGGCAGCCAGGATATAGCCCACCACAATGCCCACCAGGATGGAGGAGGAGCCGAAAAAGCCCTTGCCCCAGTGCTTGAAGGCCAGAATCACCACCAGCACAATCAGGCCCAGGCAGAGGTTTTCCATCGAACCGAAGTCGGGGGCGCCGTTCCCGCCGCCAAAGGAGCTGACTCCCACGGAGATGAGGCTCAGGCCGATGGAGAGCACCACCGTGCCGGTGACCACAGAGGGGAAGAAGCGGCGCAGGGGCTTGAGGAACAGGCCCAGCACCCCTTCAAACAATCCGCCGATGATGGAGGCGCCCAGAAGTGCGCCGTAGGTGCCCATGCCGCCGCCCATAGAGGCGGCCACGGAGTTGAACACCCCAATGAACCCGGAGGAGGTGCCCATGACAATGGGCACTTTGCCGCCGATGGGGCCGATGGCATATAGCTGCACTAGGGTGAGCAGCCCGGCCACCAGCATAGCGTTTTGGAGCAGATTGACCTGCAATTGGGCAAACTCTGCCCCCGTCAGGCCGCAGGCGGCGGTGATGATGAGGATGGGGGTGAGGTTGCCCACAAACATGGCCAGCACGTGCTGCAGCCCCAGGGGAATGGCGGTGCGCAGGGGCATGGGAGCGTGGAAGGAGTAGGCGGCGTCGGACAGGTGGGAGGGGCTGGTTTTCGGGGATTGTCTTGTCTTCATAGAACACCTCGTATGGGTAGGTTGTCAGCCTGCCCCAAAGCCTACAGGCTGGGACTGGGTTCACAGTTCAGACACAATTCTACCATGTTCCCCAGGTGGGCGCAACTGCAAGTGGGTTGGCGCAGGTGCAGAAAAGTACATGGGTTTTCCGGGGAAAACTGTGGAGGATGTACGCTGGGGGGCGATTTGGGCAGAGGGCTGGGGGCACAGCGCAGGAGGGGCGTAGGCGGCCGGGCGGAGTGGGGGCGCACCGTGGGACATTTGCAAAAAACCGCTGGGAAAGCGTTGAGAAATCCCGGCGCTTGTGATACAATCATACTGATTATGCCATGGTATGCCCGGAAGGCGGGCGTGATGGCGGGAGACATCAGGAGGTGGGCCTGTGACAGGGAAATTGAGACGCATGGGAATGCTGGCAGGACTGGTGGTATTGCTGGCGGTGTGCTCCACAGGGTGCCTGTTCCAGTCGGTAGAGGATTTATACACCCTGCCTGCGCTGCCGGAGGGGTATACCAGCCTGCAAAAGTCCATCCGGGATACCATGAGCGACCTGGGGGCGGAGTATGCCACCATCAACTTCGGCAACAACACCGCCACGGTGCAGCAGCTGGACCTGGATGGAGACGGGGACCAGGAATCTGCGGCGGTCTTTCTCCGGGTGACGGGCACTGAGGAGAAGCCGCTGCGGGTGTGCCTGTTCCGCCGGGGGGAGGACGGGAAATATTATCTCAACTACGAGGTGGCCGGGGATGGCACCTCCATCAACTCCGTGGCCTATGAGGATTTGACGGGCGACGGCAACAAGGAGCTGGTGGTGAGCTGGCAGATGACCGCCCGGGTACACAAGCTGTCCGCCTACTCCCTCACCAGCGCCGGGGCAACCGAGCTGATGAACACCACCTACAATGAAAGCTACCTGATTACCGAGCTGGACCAGCAGAAGGGGAGCGAAATCCTGGTGTTCCAGCGGAAAAATGCCGAGGAGGAAATCAGCCAGGCAGAATATTACCGCTATCAGGACGGGGCCATGGTGATGGTGTCCTCCGCCCCACTGTCGGACAACATCCAGGGGGTGAACGCCAGCCGGAACGGGCGGCTGTCCGACGGCAAGCCGGGGGTGTACGTCAACTGCCTGGTGAACGGTGGGGAGGTCACGGACATCTTCACCCTGCAAGACGGGGTGCTGCGCAACATCACCCGGGACGAGCGCAGCGGCATCAGCTCTGCCACCTTCCGGGGGTACACCGATGTGGACGCCGCCGACATCAATGGAGATGGCGTGCTGGAGATTCCCCGGCCCTACCCCCTCCCCACGCTGGAGGCGGAGAGCGAGGCGGCGTACTATGTGCTCAGCTGGCAGCAGTTTGACTCTGCGGGGAACGAGGCGGTCATCTGCGCCACCTACCACAGCGTCACCGACGGCTGGTACCTGATTTTGCCCGATACCTGGGTGGGTCAAATCAGGGTGGATAGGGATGACAGTATGTCCGCCCGGGGAGAGCGGGCGGTATCCTTCTACTACAGCCCCGAAGGGGAGGAGACGAGGGCGCAGCGCTTTCTCACCATTTACCGCCTGACGGGGAATAACCGCTCCAGCCGTGCCAGGCTGCCCGGACGCTTTATCATTCAAAGCGACAGCACCGCCATCTACGCCGCCCAGCTGGAGGCCGGGGTGTGGGACTGCGGGGTGGAGCAGGAGAGCTTTTCCCAGCGCTTCCGCATCATTCGCCCTGCGTGGAGCGGACAGTGAAGGACAGAATAGGAGGTTAACCATGCGAAAGGTTTTGGTATTGGAGGATGAGTCCAACATCCGCAGCTTTGTGGTTATCAATCTCAAGCGGGCCGGCTATGAGACCATTGAGGCGGGAGACGGGGAGGAGGCTCTGGAGCAAATCCGCAAAAACCCGGACATCAAGGTGGCCCTGCTGGATATTATGCTCCCGGGAGATATGGATGGCTTTGAGGTGTGCCGCCGCATCCGGGCGGGGAGCGCACAGATTGGCATTATCATGCTCACCGCCCGCACCCAGGAGATGGACAAGGTCACCGGGCTGATGACGGGGGCGGACGACTATGTCACCAAGCCCTTTTCCCCCGCAGAGCTCACCGCCCGGGTGGATGCCCTCTACCGCCGCATCGGCGGCGAGCCGGCACGGGATCGGGATGAAATCAGCCAGCCCCCCTTCCTCCTCAACACCCGCAACCGCACCCTGGAGAAGAACGGACAGCGGGTGAAGCTCACCCAGGTGGAGTGCTCTATCGTCAAGCTGTTTATGGAGAACCCGGGGAAGGCGCTGAGCCGTGAGGAGATTTTGGTGGCGGTGTGGGGCAAGGACTACCTGGGGGAGCTGAAGATTGTGGATGTGAACATCCGCCGCCTGCGCATTAAGCTGGAGGACGACCCCCAAAGCCCCGCCTACATCATCACGGTGTGGGGCTATGGCTACAAGTGGGGGGGCTGACCCCGCCGGGCGCCCTGAGCAGGTGCGTCTTAAGAAGATAGGAAAGGAGCGGGACGGGTGGAACCAAAGGAGAACGAACAGCGCCGTCCCAGACGGGAGCGACCCAAGAAGGAGTTTATCCCCCTGGCAAAGGCAAATCATGAGCAGACTGCCCAGACGCCGCCGGGAGAGGGGGCGGCTGGCGGGGAGAAAAAACGCCGGAAATCTGGAGGGCTGCGCCGCCGGTGGGTGGTGAACACCGTGGCGGCCACCTTTGCCATTGTGGCCATTGCGGTGGCGGCCTTCTCGCTGGCAATGTACAGCTACTACACCTCCACGATTCAGGCCAATCTGGAAAGCCGGGTGCAGACTGCCGCCGGGATGTTTCAGAACTACACGGAGAGCAGCTACCTCTATGCGGCCCGGCAGTTCATCAATCAGTTTGAGGAAAAAGGCCGGATAGAGGTGCAGTTTCTCAGTTCTACCGGCTGGGTGCGCATGAGCTCGCTGATGGATATTTCCGGCGGAGAGCCGGGGACGGCGGACATCGCCCGGGCCATTGCGGACAAGCGCCTGTCCTCCTGGGAGGGGAAGGAGCCGTCCACCGGGGACCACATTATGGCCGCCTCCGCCCCCATTGTCTACGATGGCACGGTGGTGGGGGTGGTGCGCATGGTCACCTCCCTGCGCCTGCTGGACGCCCATATCGTAAAAATGGTGGCGGGCGTGACCCTGCTGGGGGTGGTCATCATTGTGATTATGGGTGCCTATACCTCTTACTCCATCCGCTCCATTTTGGAGCCGGTGTCCCGGGTCACGGAGACTGCCAAGCGCATTGCCACGGGCAGCTACGGCGTGCAGCTGGAAAAGCGCTCGGAGGACGAGATGGGCGAGCTGGTGGACGCCATCAACGATATGTCGGTGAAAATTGACCAGGCCGAGCGCACCCAGTCGGAGTTTATCTCCTCGGTATCCCATGAGCTGCGCACCCCGCTGACCGCAATCAACGGCTGGGCAGAGACTTTGTACAACGGCGAGGTGCGGGATGCGGAGGATGTGAAAAAGGGGATGGGCATCATCGTGTCCGAGGCCCGGAGACTGACCAACATGGTGGAGGAGCTGCTGGAGTTCTCCCGCATTGAAACGGGGCGGTTCAACCTGTCTGTGGAGCCCATCGACATCCAGGCGGAGCTGGAGGACGCAGTGTACACCTACCGGGAATTTTTCCGGCGCAAGGGGCTGGAGCTGCACTATGAGGGGGTGGAGGAGGAGCTGCCCCTCATCAGCGGCGACCCGGAGCGGCTGCGGCAGGTGTTTTGCAACCTGCTGGACAATGCCGACAAGCACGGCGGCTCCGGCGGCCAGATTGATGTATCCCTCCGGGTGGAAGGGGACTTTGTGGTCATCCGGGTGCGGGACTACGGCCCCGGCGTACCCGAGGAGGAGCTGCCCTACATCAAATACAAGTTCTACAAAGGCTCGTCCAAGGCCCGTGGTTCGGGCATCGGACTGGCGGTGTGCGAGGAGATTGTCACCTGTCACAACGGTACCTTGGAGGTGGGCAACGCCGAGGGGGGCGGCTGTGTGGTCACCCTGCGCCTGCCCATGCGGGAGGATTGAATAGAACAAGTGTTCTAAAAATGGGTTGCAATTTCCCGCCTGGCCTGGTACAATACTCTACACCCAAAGGAGATGGGATTCCATGGTGCAAAAACAGCCGCAGAGCTGCCAGACCCCCTATAAGACCACCTGCGGGGGGCAGGCCCTCATTGAGGGCATTATGATGCAGGGCCCGGAGAAGCGGGCGGTGGTGGTGCGCAGGCCGGACGGCGGGCTGGAGGTGCAGACCACCCCGGTGAAGCGGGGACAGGGGCTGCGCACACTGCCCTTTTTTCGGGGGATATGGGTGTTTCTCGGCTCCATGGTCAACGGAGTCAAGGCGCTGATGTATTCCGCCCAGATATCCGACGATGGCAGCGTGGAGGAGGAGCCCTCCGCCCTGGAGCGGTGGCTTGAGGCCCACGTGCCCCAGGAGAAGGCCGCCTCTGCGCTCATCACCCTCAGTGCGGCCCTGGGCATTGCCTTTTCGGTGTTTCTCTTCATTCTGCTGCCCACCGCCATCACCGGACTGATCGGAAAGGTGTGGACCACCATGCCCTTGTGGGTGCGGGCTGTGGTGGAGGGGGTGGTCAAGGTGGGGGTGTTTCTCCTCTACCTCTACCTGTGCTCCCGGATGAAGGAGATGCGCCGGGTGTTTCGCTACCACGGGGCAGAGCATAAGGCCATCTACTGCTACGAGCGGGGGCTGGCGCTGACGGTGGAGCATGTACGGGCGCAGCCCTGCCACCATCCCCGGTGCGGCACCAGTTTTCTCTTCGTGGTGATTATGGTGTCAATCTTCCTGTCCATTGTGATTTTCACCCCCTTGAAGGTGGAGAACACCCTGCTGCGCATGGGGCTGCACCTGCTGCTCCTCCCCGTCATTGTGGGGGTGACCTATGAGTTTAACCGCTATGTGGGCCGCCACGACGGAGCGGTGTGCCGCCTGCTGCGCGCGCCTGGTATGTGGATGCAGAACTTTACCACCTTTGAGCCGGACGACGGGATGATTGAGGTGGCCATCCGTGCCCTGGAGGAGGTCATTCCCCAGGAGCAGGGGGCGGACCGCTGGTGAGTGCGGCAGATAGACAAGAGGAGGCCACCCATGGCGGATACATACAACAATCTTTATTTGGATGCCCGCAGGCTGCTGCGGCAGGCGGGGATTGAAGCGGCGCCCCTGGAGGCCAGGGAGCTGCTCACCCATGCGGCGGGAAAGCGGCGGGAGGAGCTGATTCGGGATTTTTCCCTGTACGCCCCTGACCCGGTGGCCCAGCGCTACCGGGAGCTGATTCAGCGGCGGCTTGCCGGGGAGCCGGTGGCCTATCTCCTGGGGGAGTGGGATTTCTACGGGCTAAACCTGGAGGTGTGCCGGGATGTGCTCATTCCCCGGCCGGATACGGAGTCCCTGGTGGAGCGGGGGATTCTGGCGGTGCGCCAGGTGGAGGGCCGTCCTGCCCGGGTGCTGGACCTGTGCACGGGGAGCGGCTGCGTGGGTCTGGCCATTGCGGACAACTGTCCCGGTGCCAGGGTGGTGTTGGCCGACTGGTCGGAAAAGGCGCTGCGTGTATGCCGCAGCAACATCCGCCAGTGCCTGATGGAGGACTGGGTGAGCACTGCCTGGCTGGATGCCCTCCAGCCGCCCCCCACCGCCTTGGGGCGGTTTGACGTCATTGTGAGCAACCCCCCCTACATTCCCACCGGGGATATTGACGCCCTCAGCCCCTCGGTGCGGGAGTTTGAGCCGAGAATGGCTCTGGACGGCGGCGAGGATGGTCTGGACTTCTACCGGGCCATCAGCACCCTGTGGCGGGAGACTTTGGAGCCGGAGGGGAAGCTGATTTTTGAAATCGGCTGGGATCAGGCCCCCGATGTGCAGTACATCATGGCCCAGGCGGGCTATGTGGACTTAAAGGTGTTCCAGGATGACGCCGGCAACTGGCGGGTGGTGGAGGGGCGTGTGCCCGCCCCGCCGGAGGAGCCGGAGGAGCCGGAACATCAGGAGCATGAGGAACATGAGGAGGACAACGCCTCCTGGGAAACAGAACAAGGGTTGGCCTGACGGGCCAGGAAAGGATAGATCGCTATGGCAGAGAAGAAAAAGGCAATGGAATCCCCCGCCCCGGTGTCCGACAAGAAGAAGGCGCTGGAGACCGCCATTGCACAAATCGAGCGGGACTACGGCAAGGGCTCGGTGATGCGTCTGGGAGAAAACAGCCAGATTGCAGTGGAGTCCATTCCAACCGGCTCCCTCTCCCTGGACATTGCGCTGGGGATTGGCGGCGTGCCCAAGGGGCGCATCATCGAGATTTACGGGCCGGAGTCCTCGGGTAAGACCACCCTGGCCCTGCACATTGTGGCCGAGGCCCAGAAGCGCGGGGGCGAGGTGGCCTTCAT
>CALXDR010000059.1 GCA_944387115.1 uncultured Oscillospiraceae bacterium | reverse complement strand
AGAAGCGCTGAGCCCCCGGAGCAGCTTGAATGGACCGAAGCGAGGAATAAATTCCAGGGCGGGCACAGCCCGACCGAATTTGTTCCGAGTCGGAGGGAAGTCAAGCGTTGCGGAGGGGAGCGAAGCGTGACATCACCGAAGCACCCGAACCCCGCCGCCCCGAATAGACCAAAGTGAGGAACAGGCATCAGGGCGGGCGCAGCCCACCCCAATGCCCCATGACTGTGCGGAGCAATCAAGGCAATCAAATTCATGAGGAAGGACTGAGAAAGATGCAAGTTGTTACAGGTCACATCGGCCCACACATGGGCTGCCGGAAGATAGAGGGAGGGGCACAGAATAACAATCAAGTCACTGTACACGGCGCAGTACACACCCTGCGTGACATGGGCGGCGTGGTCTTTCTCGCCCTGCGTTTGCCTGACAGAGTGCTCCAGTGTGTGGCGGCTCCCCAGCAGATTCCCCCGCAGCTGTGTGAGGAGTGGCCGTGGAGATTTGCGGGGTGCTCCGGGAGGAGCGCCGTGCCCCCGGCGGCTGGGAGGTGGCAGTGGAGGAGGTGCGCATCCTCTCCCGGCCTGCGCAGCCGCTCCCCATCACCCTGGGCAAGCGCAAGCTGGATGTGGCGCTGGACCGGGAGCTGCCCCTGCGCCCGGTGGCGCTGCGCCACCCGCTGCGGCGGGCGGTGTTTGACATTCAGGCGGGACTGACCCGGGCATTCCGGGAGTATCTCCATGGGGAGGGGTTCACCGAAATCCACACGCCCAAGCTGGTACAGGCGGGGGCGGAGGGCGGCTCCAACCTGTTTCGTCTGGATTACTTTGGGCACAAGGGCTACCTGGCCCAATCCCCCCAGACCTACAAGCAGACCATGGTGGGGGTGTTTGAGCGGGTGTATGAGGTGGGGCCGGTGTTCCGGGCGGAAAAGCACGCCACCACCCGCCACCTCAACGAGTACACCGGTCTGGATTTGGAGATGGGCTATCTCCGCTCCTTTTATGACCTGATGGAGCTGGAGACGGGATTTCTCCGCTACGCCATGGCGCTGCTGCGCCGGGACTGCGCCCGCTCCCTGGCTTTGCTGGGGGTGGGGCTGCCTGAGGTGGAGGAAATCCCCTGCCTCACCTTCCAGCAGGCCAAGGAGCTGGCCTCCCGCACCTACGGCTATGCCATCCGGGACCCCTATGACCTGGAGCCAAGGGAGGAGGAGGCCATCGGGCGCTATGCCAAGGAAAAGCTGGGCAGTGACCTGGTGTTCATCACCCATTACCCGGCCAAAAAGCGCCCCTTTTACACCATGGATGACCCGGAACAGCCCCGCTACACCTGCTCCTTCGACCTGCTCTTCCGGGGGGCTGGAGGTGACCACCGGGGGACAGCGCATCCACGACTACGCCCAGCAGGTGGAGAAAATGGAGCGCATGGGGCTGGATACAGCGGAGTTTGAAAGCTATCTGATGATTCACCGCTGCGGTATGCCGCCCCATGGCGGCCTGGGCATTGGGCTGGAGCGGCTGACCATGCAGCTGTGCGGCCTGGACAACATCCGCTATGCCAGCCTGTTCCCCCGGGACCGGGCCAGGCTGACGCCGTAACCGGGAAGGGAGGAACCAGACATGGAGGAAAAACAGAACATGACCGAGGGGCTGGTGGACTATCTGTGCCGCCTGTGCCGGATTTCACTCACCCCGGAGGAATGCGGGGAGATGAAGGAGAAGCTGGCGGAGATTGTGGACTATATGGACTGCCTGCGCACCCTTCCGCCCCTGGAGGACGGGGCAGAGGGGGCGCCCTGCCCTGCCGCTCTGCGGGCAGATGTGGTGGAGCCTTCCACGCAGGCGGAGGAGCTGCTGCGTGGGGTGCCCGGCGGTGCGGAGCACACCATTTTGGTGCCCCGCACCATGGAAGGGGGAGGTGCTTGAGATGACGCAGTGGGAGCATTTGACCGCTCTGGAGCTGGGGCGGGCCATTGCCCGGGGAGAGGTGACCATCCCCGAGGTGACCCAGGGGGCGCTGGAGCGCATTGCCCGGGAGGATCAAGTCTATCACAGCTACCTCACCGTCACAGGGGAGCAGGCCATGGACCGTGCCCACAGGCTGCAAGCACAGCTGGCAAAGGGGGTCGGCCCCCTCTATGGGGTGCCCATGGGCCTCAAGGACAACCTGTGTACCAGGGGCGTGCCCACCACCTGCGCCTCCAAGCTACTGGAGGGCTTTTGCCCGCCTTACAACGCCACTGTGGTGGAGCGGCTGGAGGCGGCGGGCGGGGTGAGCCTGGGCAAGCTGAATATGGACGAGTTTGCCATGGGCTCCACCTCGGAGACATCCCACTTTGGCCCTGTGCGCAACCCCTGGGATACCCAGAGGGTGGCGGGCGGCTCCTCCGGCGGCGCTGCCGCCGCCGTGGCTGCGGGGCTGGGGTGGTATGCCATTGGCTCGGACACCGGCGGCTCTATCCGCCAGCCTGCCGCCTACTGCGGGGTGACGGGGATTAAGCCCACCTACGGCAGTGTGTCCCGGTACGGCCTGGTGGCCTATGCCTCCAGCCTGGACCAGGTGGGGCCGCTGGGACGGGATGCGGCGGACTGCGCCGCCGTGCTGGAGGTGCTCCAGGGCTGGGACAGGCGGGATGCCACCAGTGTGGAGCGCACCTATGGGCCGCTGCTGTCCCAGCTGAATCAGCCCCTGAATGGCCTGCGCATTGGCCTTCCCGCCCAGTGCTTCCCCCCGGAGCTGGACGGCCAGACGGCCCGGTGCGTGCGCCAGGCGGCGCAGGTGCTCAAGGAGCGGGGGGCGAGGATTGTGGAGGTATCCCTGCCTGGCCTGGAGTACGCCGTGGCGGCCTACTATATCTTGGCGTCCGCCGAGGCGTCCTCCAACCTGGCCCGATACGATGGGGTCAAATACGGCTGGCGGGCGGAAGGGACGCAGAGCCTGGAGGAACTGTACTGCCGCACCCGCACCCAGGGCTTTGGGCTGGAGGCCAAGCGGCGTATGCTGCTGGGGGCCTTCGTCCTCTCCTCGGGGCATTATGAGGACTACTACCGCACCGCACTGCGGGCCAGAGCGGTGATTGACCAGGGCTTCCGCCAGGCCTTTGGGCAGTGTGATGTGCTCCTCACCCCGGTGACCCCTGCGGCGGCGCCCCGGCTGGGGGAGAGCCTGTCCAACCCCCTGGAGATGTATCAGGGGGACTTGTACACCGTGCCTGTCAACCTGGCGGGACTGCCCGCCCTGTCCATGCCCTGCGGCCTGGATGGGGAGGGTCTGCCCCTGGGGGCGCAGCTGATTGCCCCCAGGTTTGAGGAAGGGGTGCTGCTGCGGGTGGCCCATGCCTTCCAGCAGGACACGGCGTATCACAAAGTACAGCGCAGAGGAGGTTTGGAAGGATGATGTGGGAAACGGTGATTGGGCTGGAAACCCATGTGGAGCTATCCACCAGGAGCAAGCTGTTTTGCGGCTGCTCCACCGCCTTTGGCGGAGCGCCCAACAGCCAGTGCTGCCCGGTGTGCATGGGTATGCCGGGGGCGCTGCCGGTGCTCAACCGGGCGGTGGTGGACTATGCCGTGCAGGTGGGGATGGCGCTGGGGTGCGCCATTACCCCTGTGCAGCGGTTTGACCGGAAGAACTACTTCTACCCCGACCTGCCCAAGGCCTATCAAATCAGCCAGCTGTACCTGCCTGTGGGGAGGGATGGGCAGGTGGAGATTGACACCGCAGCAGGGCGCAAGACCATTGGAATCCATGAGCTGCACATGGAGGAGGATGCGGGCAAGCTGATGCACGACCCCTGGCTGGAGCAGACCAGAGTGGACTACAACCGCTGCGGGGTGCCCCTGCTGGAGATTGTCACCCGGCCGGACTTCCGCACGGCGGAGGAAGTGGTGGCCTATCTGGAAAAGCTCAAGGAGACCTTGCACTATCTGGGGGTGTCCGACTGCAAAATGGAGGAGGGCTCTCTGCGCTGTGATGTAAACCTGTCGGTGCGCCCGGCGGGCAGTGATGTGCTGGGCACCCGCACGGAGATGAAGAACCTCAACTCCTTCAAGGCCATTGCCCGGGCCATTGGGTATGAGGCACGCCGTCAGATGGAGGTGCTGGAGGAAGGGGGGCAGGTGGTGCAGGAGACCCGCCGCTGGGATGAGAACAAGGATGCCAGCTATGCCATGCGCTCCAAGGAGAACACCCAGGACTACCGCTATTTCCCCGAGCCGGACTTGCCCCCGGTGGTGGTCAGCGAGGAGCATAAGCAGCGCCTGCTGGACAGCCGCCCGGAACTGGGGGAGGAGAAGCGGCGGCTCTATGCCCAGCAGTATGGCCTGCCCGCCTATGACTGTCAGATGCTCACCTCCCACCGGGCATTGGCCGCCTTTTTCGAGGCGCTGGTGGCCCTGGGCACACCCGCCAAGCAGGGGGCCAACTGGGTGATGGGGCAGGTGCTGGGGGCGCTGTCCGCCCGGGGACTTGCCCCCGAGGCGCTGCCCATCACCCCGCCGACCCTGGCGGCCCTCATCCGCATGGTGGAGGAGGGGCGGCTCAACCGCAACACAGCGGTGAAGGTGTTTGAGGCGGTGTTTGACCAGGACGGGGATGTGGAGGCGTATGTGGCCGCCCACGGCCTGGAGCAGGTGCGGGACACCGGTGTGGTGGAACGCACCGTGGCGCAGGTGCTGGAGGAGCATCCGCAGCCAGTGGCGGATGTGCGAGCGGGCAAGGAAAAGGCCTTCGGATTCCTGGTGGGGCAGGTGATGCGCCGCCTGGCCGGGCAGGGAGACCCCCAGCTGGTGCGGGAGGTTTTGCAGGAAAAGCTGGGGGAGGGATAGCCGCCGGGAGGGCATGGGCCTTGGCGGGGCGGATGCGCCCGGCCTGCCAAAGCTGCGTGTAAACGGTGGGCTGCCTGTTGTGCGGCGGAAAGCTCCGGCGGGGATGGCGGAAGTGCTGTCCTCCGCCGGAGTTTTCTGCATACAGCCCTGCCCCTGCCTCTGGCGTCCGGGCGCTGGGCGGGGCATGAGGGTGTGGAAAATGAGGCTGGCCTTCTCTGTCAAACCGTGGTAGACTATCCCTATGGGAATGCCCCAGGGTTGGAGGGCATTCAGAGCCGAACAGATCAGGAGGAGTTGGACATGGGCGTGTGCTATATTTTTGGTTCCGGGGCCTACGGTGGGGAGTGGCCTGCCGCCTTTGAGGAGGACGACCTCATCATTGCCGCCGATGGGGGGTATGCCGCCCTGGAAGCCCACGGTCAGCAGCCCCACCTGCTGGTGGGGGATTTCGATTCACTGGGGTATGTGCCCCCCCATCCCCGCATTCTCCGTCATCCGGTGGAAAAGGACGATACAGACACTGCCCTGGCGCTGGAACAGGGGTGGGAGCGGGGGTATCGGGTGTTCCACCTCTACGGCTGTCTGGGCGGGCGGTTGGATCACACCCTGGGCAATCTCCAGCTGCTCACCAACCTGGCCCGCCGGGGTGGACTGGGGGTGCTGGTGGGGGCGGAGATGACCGCCGCCACCCTCTGCCATGGACAGCTCACCTTTCCCGCAGGCTGTCGGGGGAGCCTGTCTGTGTTTGCCGCCGGGGGAGTGGCGGAGGGGGTCACCATCCGGGGCTTGCAATATCCGCTGGAGGGTGGGCGACTGACTGGAGGGGAGACGTTGGGGGTGAGCAACGCCTTTCTGGGGGAACAGGCCGCCGTGTCGGTGGACAGAGGGTGTCTGCTGGTGGTGTGGGCCTCCCAGTCTGTGCTTCCGGTGTGGAGCGGGCTGGACAGCCACCAGGCCATCCCGTGATGCGGCGCCCGCTGCATAGGAGAAAGGATAAAATTTGCTGGGATGCGTGTCCAGTGGACGGAAAGGGCGTCCTATAATTTGGACAAGCTGTATTTTTGAAGGTGGGAAATGTAAAGGTTGTGTAAAATAATACGCTTCCCTATGGAAACTCCCCGGCAAATTGGATATGATACCGTGGGATGTAAGTGCTGCGTAAAAAATTCATAAAGAGAGAGGAAGTCCTATGATATCCTTGAGTCAATTTCTAGGCCAGTTTGTGAGCAATCCAGTGCTGGCGGTGACGGTCCTGCTCACCTTGGGGGTCATCCTGGTCAATGGCTGGACGGATGCGCCCAACGCCATTGCCACCTGCGTATCCACGCGGGCAATTTCCCCGAAGAACGCCATTCTCATGGCGGCGGTGTTCAACTTCCTGGGCGTGTTTGTCATGACCATGTTCAATGCCAGCGTGGCCGCCACCATTTACAACATGGTGGACTTTGGCGGAGACACCGGGGAGGCTCTGGTGGCCCTGTGCGCTGCGCTGTGCGCCATTGTGCTGTGGGCGGTGGCAGCCTGGTGGTTTGGCATCCCCACCAGTGAGAGCCATGCCCTGATTGCCGGACTGTCGGGAGCCGCCATTGCCCTGCACAGCGGTCTGGGCGGCATCAACGGCGCAGAGTGGATTAAGGTCATCTATGGACTGGTGCTCTCCACCCTGCTGGGCTTTGGCTTCGGATGGGTGTGCGTGAAGGTGATTGAGTTCATCTGCCGCGGGATGGACCGCCGCAAGACCCTGGGCTTCTTCCGGGGCGGACAGGTGGCGGGCGGCGCCGCTATGGCCTTTATGCACGGAGCCCAGGACGGGCAGAAGTTTATGGGCGTATTCCTGATGGGAATGTTTATGGCCAACGGTCAGGGCTCCCAGACGGAGTATCAGATTCCCATTTGGCTGATGGTGCTGTGCAGCGTGGTCATGGCCCTGGGTACATCCATCGGCGGCTACCGCATTATCAAGGCGGTGGGCATGGGCATGGTCAAGCTGGAGACCTATCAGGGCTTTGCCGCTGACCTGGCCGGTGCAGGCTGTCTGCTGCTGTCCTCCATGACGGGTATCCCCGTATCCACCACCCACACAAAGACCACCGCCATTATGGGCGTGGGCGCTGCCCGGCGGCTGAGCGGGGTGAACTGGGGCGTGGTGCGGGAGATGGTGCTCACCTGGGTGCTCACCTTCCCCGGCTGCGGAGTGATTGGATTCTTGATGGCAAAGCTGTTTATGTGGCTGTTTTAAGAAAAAGGAGAGATTGACATGGCCAAGAAGGGAACAGATTATTTTGGGATGTTTGACCGCTGCGTATCTTATGCAAATCAGGCGGCTTTGCTGCTGGAGAACAGCTTTATGCAGTTCAACCCCGAGCAGCTCCAGGAGAAGATGGCAGAGATGCACACCATTGAGCACACCGCAGATAAGGTGCGCCACGAGATGATGGAGTGCCTGGCAAAGGAATTCCTGCCCCCCATTGACCGGGAGGACATTGTGGAGCTGTCCAATGCCATGGACCAGGTCACGGACAGCATTGAGGATGTGCTGCTGCGGGTCTATATGTTCAACATCCGTACCCTGCGCCCCGATGTGCAGGAGTTTGTCACCATCATCCGCCGCTGCTGCCAGACCCTCCAGGGCATCACCCAGGAGCTGCCCCATTTCCGCAAGTCTCAAAAGCTGCGGGGCCTGCTGGTGGACATGAATGATTTGGAGGGCGAGGGCGACCGGCTGTACACCCAGGTGATGCGCCGGCTGTACGACGAGGAGAAGGACCCTGTGTCCGTGTTTGCATGGACTGCCCTGTATGACCGCATGGAGCGCTGCTGCGACCGCTGTGAAGAGGTGGCCGAGGCCGTGGAGCGTGTGGTAATGAAGAATAGCTGAGCCTTGTATGACAAACGGGGGCGCTGCCTGGCAGCGCCCCCGTTTTGTGTTGCCGTCTTTGGAAACGCCCGTAAATCGGGAAAACGTCAACCCCCCGCCCCCTTTAGAAGGGGGCGGGGGGTTTGTCTTGGACGGAGATGCCTGCGCCCGAAGAGGGAATTACTGATACAGAGCCACCAGGCGCTGCAGGTGCTCCCAGCGCTCCATGGCGGACTGCTCGTTGCGGGCGAACAGCTCCTCAGCCTGCTCGGGGAAGGAGCGGGTCAGGGAGGAGTAACGGGCCTCATTCATCAGGAACTCGCGGTAGCCGCCAGCGGGGGCCTTGGAGTCCAGGGTGAAGGGGTTCTTGCCCTCGGCCTTGAGTGCGGGGTTGAAGCGGAACAGGTTCCAGTAGCCGCAGTCCACGGCCTTCTTCATCTCGCTCTGGCAGTTGGTCATGCCGCCCTTGATGGAGTGCATCTCGCAGGGGGCGTAGCCGATGATGAGGGAGGGGCCG
>CALXDR010000058.1 GCA_944387115.1 uncultured Oscillospiraceae bacterium | reverse complement strand
TGGACTGGAGCGAGGAATAGCCATGACAGGCGGGCATAGCCCGCCATGGCTGTTCCGAGTCGGAGGGAAACCGGGCGTCAGCGGAGGGAGGCGTAGCATGACAACAAGGAAGCGTCCGAGCCGTGACAACAAGGAAGCGTCCGAGCCCCGCCACCCTGGCGGCTCTGCCGTACAAGACCGAGGGGCGGCAGGCCCCTCGGTCTTTTCCAATTGCCTGGGGGGCGGCGGGCGAAACATAGACAGCATGGGTTGCGAAACGAGGATGGAACCATGAATCAGACCATTTACCGGCATAGACGGCGGCACCGGAGCAGGCATTTTCCCGGCTCCCCGCTCCTGTCCATGCTCTTTTTCCCGGCGTGCATCTTGTACCATGAGTTGCTGCTGCGGGCTTTTGACAGGGACGCACCCTTTTTCTCTCTGGGGCTGGTGCGCATTGTCTTTTTCTCCGGGGCGGCGGGGCTGCTCCTCTTCCTGCTCACGGATGTGATCCCCTGGCGCACCGCCGCCCGTGTCCTGGGCGGGGCGGCGCTGGCGCTGGGTACGGTGATTGTGTGCATCCAGCGGGGGTGCCGCAGTATGTTCGGGATCTACTTCGGCGTGGGCGTCATGGGCAACATGGCGGGGGATGTGACAGGGGGCTTTGCCAGCACTGTGTGGTCGGTGGTGCTGGGGATTCTCCCCTTCATCCTGCTGGCTCTGGTCCCCCTGGGGGTGTACATCCGCTTTGGGCGCAGCATCATTGTAGCGGGGCAGCGTAGCGCAGGGGAGCGGCTGGTGGCGGCCGGGGGACTGGCGCTGTTTCAGCTGATTGGGGTGGTGCTCTGCGTGGCCTTCAACCAGGAGGGGTACTACACCTACAACTTCTCCTCCAACCTGGGGGTGCCCCAGTACGGCCTGGTCACCAGCATCCGCCTGGAGCTGCAGTACCAGCTCTTTGGCCTGCCCAAGGCGCCCCTGGATGAGCTGCTGCCCGCCCCGTCCCCGGAGGCGTCCTCTACGCCCTCCCCCGGGGAGGAGGACACGGCGGGGGAGGAGCCGTCCCCCCAGCCCAGCCAAGGCCCCCAGGTGCTGGACATCGACTTTGACCAGCTTATGGCGGACACCCAGGACGAGACGCTGCTGGGGATGCACAAGTACTTCTCCTCCAAAACCCCCACCCAGACCAACCAGTACACCGGGATGTTCCGGGGCAAGAACTTGATTCTCATCACCGCCGAGGCCTTCTCCCCCTATCTCATCAGCCAGGAGCTCACCCCCACCCTGTACCGGCTGACCCACGAGGGATTTGTGTTCGAGAACTTCTACCAGCCCGACTGGACCCAGTCCACCGCAGGCGGGGAGTTTTCCGTGACCACGGGCATCATCCCCAACTGGATTAACGGCAGCTTTGCCACCATTGCCAGCCTGGACAAGTATATGCCCTTCACCCTGGCCCACCAGTTTGCGGCCCTGGGGTACAAGGTGCCCGCCTGGCACAACCACTCCTATACCTACTACCAGCGGAATCAGTACCTGGGCAACTTCGGGTATGACTACAAGGGGGTGGGCAACGGCCTGGAGCTGAAGGGGGATTGCTGGCCGCAGTCGGATTTGGAGATGATGGAGCTGACGGTGGACTCCTACATCGACGACTATGTGGAGCACGGGCAGAACTTCCACGCCTACTACATGACCGTGAGCGGACACGGCAAGTACTCCTGGGCGGACAACGCCATGTCGGAAAAGAACCGGGCGGTGGTTGAGGCCATGTTCCCCGATGCCTCCGAGCCGGTGCAGGCCTACCTGGCCTGCAACCTGGAGCTGGAGTACGCCATGGCCTACCTGGTGGAAAAGCTGGAGGCGGCGGGCATTGCCGACGACACTCTGATTGTCATGGCCCCCGACCACTATCCCTACCTGCTCACCCAGGGTCAGCCCCGGGACTACTATGTGGAGCTGAGTGGGGTGGAGGACAGCGAGGCCCTTACCTCCCGCTACCGCAATACGCTGGTGATGTGGAGCGCAGCCATCACCCAGCCCATTGTGGTGGATACCCCCTGCTCCTCTGTGGACATCGTGCCCACCATCTCCAACCTGTTTGGGCTGGCCTATGACGCCCGGCTCTACTCTGGCCGGGACATCTTCGCCACCAACTATGCCGTGGATCAGGTGTCCAGCTGTATGCCCCTGGTGGTGTTCGCCAACAACAAGGGGCAGGGGAACAGCTGGATTACCGCCGCCGGTACCTACGAGGCCAGCACCGGGACCTTCACCCCCAGGGAGGGGGTGAGCGTTGGGGAGGACTATGTCAGCCAGGTCAAGCGCCTGGTCAACAGCAAGGTGCAGTTCTCCAAGCTGCTGGTGGCCGAGGACTATTACCGCATCCTCTTTGGGTGAGAGCGCCTGTGCCCCGGCGGAATCCTCCGTGGGCGGGGCGCAGGCAGAGGAAAAGGGCAGGCAGGGCGTGTGCGCCCTGCCTGCCCTTTTGCGCCCTCCCCATGGGCCGCCCCCATATGAAGGGGGATGTGCAATCCGGGAAGTCCTACAGCCCCAAGGGTTTGACAAAAAATCTATGTCGTTTTTGCAATTTTTAAGATTTGCACTTGCAAATGCGGGGCAAGTGGTGTAAAATGGGGTTGTTGATATAAGCGAGCTGTGCAGGGGGCTGACCCCATGCGCTGGAAGGGAGAACTGATAACCATGTCCATTCAAAACCGCTACTTGCTGTCCGTGCTGGAAGGGCTGAAGGCCCGCAATGGCCACGAGCCGGAGTTTCTCCAGGCTGTGGAGGAGGTATTGGAGTCTTTGGAGCCTGTGGTGGAGGCTGACCCCCGGTACGAGGCGCAAAACATCATCGGGCGGCTGGTGGAGCCGGAGCGGGTGGTGATGTTCCGGGTGTCCTGGACGGACGACCAGGGCAGGGTGCAGGTCAACCGGGGCTATCGAGTGCAGTTCAACTCTGCCATCGGCCCCTATAAGGGCGGCCTGCGCCTGCACCCCACGGTGAACCTGTCTGTGGTGAAGTTTTTGGGCTTTGAGCAGATTTTCAAAAACGCCCTCACCACCCTGCCCATGGGCGGCGGCAAGGGCGGCTCCGACTTCGACCCCAAGGGGAAGAGCGACGGGGAGATTATGCGCTTCTGCCAGGCCTTTATGACCGAGCTGTACCGGCACATCGGCCCGGACACCGACGTGCCCGCCGGGGACATCGGCGTGGGCGGACGGGAAATCGGCTACCTGTTCGGCCAGTATAAGAAGATTCGCAACGAGTGGACGGGGGTGCTCACCGGGAAGGGGCTGAGCTACGGCGGCTCCCTGGGCCGCACCGAGGCCACCGGCTTTGGCCTGTGCTACTTTGCCGACGCCCAGCTCAGGGACAACGGGCAGTCCTTCCAGGGCAAGCGGGTGGTCATCTCCGGTTCGGGCAACGTGGCCATCTACGCCAACCAGAAGGCCACCCAGCTGGGGGGCAAGGTGGTGGCCATGTCCGATTCCAGCGGCTATATCGTGGACGAGAACGGCATTGACTTCCGGGTGATTCAGGAGATCAAGGAGGTGCGCCGAGACCGCATTTCCGCCTATGTCCAGCAGGTGCCCACCGCCAGATACGTGGAGGGGTGCGGGGGCATCTGGTCTGTGCCCTGTGACATTGCCCTGCCCTGCGCCACGCAGAACGAGCTGGACGGGGACGCCGCCGCCGCCCTCATCGCCAACGGCTGCGTGGGGGTCTTCGAGGGGGCCAATATGCCCTGCACCCCTCAGGCTGTGGCCGCGCTCAAGGGCGCGGGGGTGCTCTTTGCCCCCGCCAAGGCCGCCAATGCCGGCGGGGTGGCCACCTCCGGGCTGGAGATGAGCCAGAACTCCATGCGCACCAGCTGGAGCTTTGATGAGGTGGACGACAAGCTGCGGGGCATTATGGAGGGCATCTACCGTGCCTGTGCCGAGGCCGCCCGCCGCTACGGCATGGAAGGGGACATCCAGGCCGGGGCCAACATCGCCGGGTTCCTCAAGGTGGCCGACGCCATGCTCTGGCAGGGGGTGTAAGCGCCCCCGCCCCGCTCCCCGCTCCCCGTGCGCCGGGGGGCGGGGAGAATTTGCGGGAAATCTGCAAAAAGGGGTTGACAGCGGGGGATGGATGTGGTATAGTAACCAAGCTGTCCGATGACAGTATGCGGCTGTAGCTCAGCTGGATAGAGTGTTTGGCTACGAACCAAAAGGTCGGGGGTTCGAATCCCTCCAGCCGTACCAAGTTGTGCGGTCCGAAGCATGGCGCTGTCCTTCCTTGAGAAGGTGGCTGTTGCCGTGGTTCGGCTCGCAGCGTGAAAGGGTGCCCAGTGGGAAGCCACTGGGCACCCTTTGTCTTGCCGGAAGGTGGGTGGGGCGAAGCATACAGGGCCTGGGGGTGTGACCCAGGCCCTGTACGTTCTCTGGAGAGATTCTATAGTACGGGCGGAATGTCACCGCTCATAGCCTTTAGATCTCTCTCGTTTGAGTAGCTTTTGGTGGGAAAAGTCCAGAATTCTCTCCTTGCGTTCCCGGAGCATCGTTTTGTAAAAGGTCTTTTGCAAATCGGAAATGAAGGGAGTTTCATCCACAAGTTTGCAAATCTTATCCATATCTATCTTTGGCAGAATTCGCTTTAAGGCGCGATTGCAGTCCTGGTATTTCAGGGAGGAGAGAAACTTGAAGTACTGTATTTTCTGTCCATTTACTTTAATCCCGGAAAGCGGTCTTTCGTAAATGCGAGCTTCCAATTCTGCGGGGCTGTCCAGAACCATCTGCATCATGCTGTTGTCCGCCTGCGGGTATAGACAGCTTCCGCAATCATAGATGGGGGCAAGAGAGATTTTGTCCGTTTCCATGTTGTAGAGGAAGCCCCAGTTGCCGTTGTGTCTATCCCAATTCCCAATGAGCGTGTCCACAATGAACATATCCCAAAACCAGTCGGAGAGTATCTGAGGGTCCATTGCAGTCTGCTCTTCCAATGTTTGCAGAATATCACTCAGTTCAGTACCATAGCCGTTATGGGTTGAGTCTATTATCGTGTTTTTCAGGGAGGCGAAATCCTGAAGAACCAGGCCGTTGGAAGTAAAATCCTTGCAGGCCACCACAATTTTCGTATTCCCGTTTTTGGTGTAGGTGCCCAGAAGAGTTTTTTGCACAGGGATTCCGATGCTTTCAAAGATGTGGCAGCCAAGATATTCCGAGATGCAGCCGTTTGCGTAGCTCATCTCTGTGTTGATTCTGGAGACGCCGGGGAATTTCAGCATGTACAAGTCCCCTTCGTATACAACGGAAATCTTTCTGCCGTTTGCCCCTGCATAGGTCTTGTTGCGCACGGGAAGGTTGGTAAAATCAATCATGGGTTAGTCGCCTCGCTCCATCCTCAAATACTTCTCCCTCAGATACCATGCCTGTTCCGGGGAGATGTCCTGATCTACCTCCGCACAGTTGATGTCTGCATTCAGCTCACACCAGTACAAATCCCAGCGCAAATCCCGTCCCCCGCTGTCTATGATGCGCCAAGAGTCCATCATATGCTTCAGTGAGGTCTGCAAATAGGGCGGCAGACCACATTCGAGGTACGCTTTGTCCTGGGGCAGACCTGTTTGCGCATCATACCCTACATCCAACGGTTCCTTGTAATCCATATCCACACCCCCGCTCCAAAATTTATGATGTACGGATAAATCCGGTGGTTATACATGTAGTACCACACTTCTGCCGTGGTGTCAACCACTTTCCCTCGGCCCGGCGCACACAAACTGCGCCGCCTCCCCCTGTCCGCAGGGCGCTATGGGCGAGGGGGAGGGAGGATACCCATGAACTGGGGGTAGAAAACCGGCGGGATTTATGGTATCCTGTCTCTGTATACACAGTTACGCTGCTCTGGGGGGAAACGCCCTGTCCAGAGCCTTGTACATCATGGGAGAAAGGACTACAACGATGAACTCAGTACCAATATGCAGACGGTTTGCGGCGGCGGCCCTGGCATGCGGGCTTTTTTTCGTCCCTGTGGGCAGGGCGGAGGCCAGCGGGGGCTTTTTCGATGTGCCGGACGGGGCCTGGTATGCCGATAAGGTCAGCTATGTCAGTGCCCACGGGCTGATGAAGGGCACCGGCGGGGGCGCCTTCTCCCCGGGGGTGGCCATGACCCGGGGGATGATGACGGCGGTGCTCTACCGCATTGCCGGTTCCCCCGCCGGGCCGGGCGGAACAGGGGGCTTCACAGATGTGAGCGCCGGGGCCTGGTATGCCGACGCCGTTGCCTGGGCAGTGTCTGCCGGTGTGGTGGGGGGCTATGGGAACGGAACCTTCGGCCCCAACGATGTGATTACACGGGAGCAGATGACCGCCATGCTCTGGCGCTTTGCAGGCCGCCCCGCTGCGGAGAGCGGCGAGGACTTTGCCGACGAAGGGGCCATCTCCAGCTGGGCCAGCGGCGCTGTAGACTGGGCCAGAGCGGTGGAGTTGATGGTGGGACGGGGGGAGAACCGCTTTGATTCCCGGGGCACCACCACCCGGGCCGAGGCCGCCGCACTGCTGGCCCGCTATCACCAGCAGGAGGTTGGCGGCGGCACCGTGCCCGCCCCTGTGCCCACCCCGGAACCCACCCCTGCGCCAACGCCCGCCCCCACGCCGGAACCGACCCCGGAGCCGACCCCGGAACCCACACCGGAGCCTACTCCAGAGCCTACTCCAGAACCCACCCCCGCACCCACCCCCGATGTCAATTCCCCCAATGGGTATGACAAGAACGCCTTTGTGGTGAAGGATGGGTTTTTGACCTATCAGGGGGGAACGCCCAGCTATGTGGGGGTGGATGTGTCCACCTATCAGCGCACCATCGACTGGCCCCGGGTGGCCGCCGCCGGGGTGGATTTCGCCATGATTCGGGTGGGGTATCGTGGATACACCGCCGGGGGCATTTACATGGATAACTACTGGAAGCGGAACATCACCGGCGCACTGGATGCGGGTCTGGATGTGGGAGTATACTTCTTCTCCCAGGCCACCACGCCGGAGGAGGCCCGGCAGGAGGCCCTCCAGACCCTGGAGTGGATTCGGGGCTACAACATCACCTATCCCATCGTGTTTGACTGGGAACGGATCACCGACTCCGACTCCCGCACCCGGAACACCTCCCGTCAGACGGTGACCGACTGCGCAAAGGCCTTCTGTCAGACCATTGAGGCGGCGGGGTACACCGCCATGACCTACGGCAGCCCCTCTGCAACCACCTCGGACATTGATCTGTCCCAGCTGACGGAGTATCCCTTCTGGCTGGCCCACTACACCTCGGGGTGGCAGCCCACCGGATACAAAAAACACTTCCATATGTGGCAGTACACCAGCAGCGGATATGTGGACGGCATTTCCGGGCGGGTGGACTTGAATTTGTGCCTGACAGACTGGTGAGGATGGCGGGCAGCCAAAGCCTGGAGCGCCTGGACATTTGTGTCCGGGCGCTTTTCCTATTGTGGGGGTGAGGCGGTTTGGCCTGCAAGAGGGGCGGCGAGTATGGGGAGGATAAGTTTTCCATATCAACGACAGGATTCGTGGAACAATGCGCCGGGCATGGGGTATGATTGGTTCATCCACCACAATACAGGGGACAGGAGATGACAACCCATGGAGAACATGAGACAGTTGGAGGGGACAGACCATCTGCCCCGGAGGCGCAAGCCCTATCCCACACGGGAAGAACGGCTGGCATCGGCAGAGGCGGAGATTGCCCATCTTACCCAGCTCAACCGGCAGCGGCAGGCGCTCATTGACCGCACCGAGCGGGTGCTCCAGGAGCGAAAAAGCGCCCTGGAGAAGAGTACCGCCGCCCTGGAGCGGGCCAAGTGCAAGCGCAATCGCCTGCAGGCGGCCATTGCACGGGGGGAGGTGACGCCCGCCACGCCGGAAGAGCTGCGCGCCCGCCGTCAGGCGGCTTTGGCAAAGGCGCGGGCGGCACGGCAGGCGGAGCAGGAGAAGTACCGGGCCCTGCTGGCAGCCCTCCAGGCCCAGGGGAAGAGCCTGGATGATGTGTTAGGAAGCGTCCGAGCCGTTGCGAACAGCCCGGATGGACCGAAGTGAGGGATAGGCATAAGGCGGGCATAGCCCGCCATGCCTGTCCAGAATCGGAGGGAAGCCGGGCGTCGTGAGCAGGCGAGGCGTGACAATGAAGAAGCGTCCGAGCCGTTGCGAACAGCCCGGATGGACCGAAGTGAGGGATACAAACCAAGGACGGCACAGCCGGCCT
>CALXDR010000057.1 GCA_944387115.1 uncultured Oscillospiraceae bacterium | reverse complement strand
ATTCCCACAGCCATACCCCATCACAGGGTTCTCCTCCCTCCCCCCTTTTGCACGCCAGCGCCCTCCTACCCAACCCTCCCCCAACAGCTTCCCAGAACTCCCTCCCAGAACTCCCTCCCAGAACTCCCTCCCAGAACTCCCTCCCAGAACTCCCTCTCAGAACGCTCCCCCAGAACGCTCCCCCAACCCCCCTTCCCAAATCCGCTTCCCAACCCTCTTCTCCCACCACCCTCCCTCTTATACTAAACAAAATATTTCTTTTGCTTAGTAGAAGAGACAAGACAACTCCGCCATGGCGCCCATGTCCATGGCGGAGTTGTTCTGCCTATCCAAGCCCCTGCACGTTCAGGGCAATTACTTGTAGATGGGGCAGCGCTGGGTGAGCTGGGCCACTCCCTGGCGGATTTCCTCCGCCCGGCGCTCAAAGTCCGTGGCCGCCCACACGATGAACTGCGCCACCTGGTCCATGTCCGCCTCCACAAAGCCGCGGCTGGTGACGGCGGGAGTGCCCACCCGCAGACCGCTGGTCTGGAAGGGAGAGCGGGGATCTCCGGGCACCTTGTTTTTGTTGGCGGTGATGCGCACCTCATCCAGCCGCCGCTCCAGCTCCTTGCCGGTCAGCTCCCCCATGCTGCGCAAGTCCAGCAGAGCCAGGTGATTGTCTGTGCCGCCGGATACCAGCTGCATCCCCCGCTCCATCAACCCCTGGGCCAAAGCGGCGCAATTGCGCACCACCTGCTCCTGATAGGTGCGAAATTCTGGGCGGAGCGCCTCGCCCAGCGCCACTGCCTTGGCGGCAATGATGTGCATGAGGGGGCCGCCCTGGGAGCCGGGGAAGATGGCGGAGTTGAGCTTCTTGGCAAGCGCCTCATCGTTGGTGAGAATCATGCCGCCCCGGGGCCCCCGGAGGGTTTTGTGGGTGGTGGTGGTGACCACATGGGCATGGGGCACGGGAGAGGGATGAAGCCCCGCCGCCACCAACCCGGCGATGTGGGCCATATCCACCCAGAGATATGCCCCCACCCGGTCTGCAATGGCACGGAACCGGGCAAAATCCAGCGTTCTGGCATAGGCAGAGGCCCCGGCAATGATCATCCTGGGCCGGCACTTGACGGCCATCTGCTCCACTTGATCATAGTCGATGTATCCGCTTTGCTCATCCACCCCGTAGCTCTCCATGTGGAACAGCTTGCCCGAGAAATTCACCGGACTGCCGTGGGTCAAGTGCCCGCCGTGATCCAAATTCATCCCCAGCACCGTGTCCCCCGGCTGACACAAGGCCATGTAAACGGCATAGTTGGCCTGTGCCCCTGAGTGGGGCTGAACGTTGGCAAACCTTGCGCCAAACAGCTGGCAGGCCCGGCGGATTGCCAGCTCCTCCGCCACATCCACCCACTGACATCCGCCGTAGTAGCGCTTCCCCGGATACCCCTCGGCGTACTTGTTGGTCAGTACGCTTCCTGCGGCGGCAAGCACCGCTTCAGAGACAATGTTCTCCGAGGCAATTAGCTCAATGTGTTGGCACTGCCGCTGGTACTCTCCCCGCAGGGCGGCCCCCACCTCCGGGTCGGCCTGGGCCAGAAAATCCATATACTCCAATATCATCATCGCTTCCGCCTTTCTTCACGTTTGCTTGCACAACTCGCTCTATTATACTGCCCTGCCCGGGAAATCGCAACCGAAAGGTGGAGAAAATCATCTCGCTTTTTCCCCGGGTTTATGGTATCCTGTTAGGGAGGTGAATCTACAATGAACAATGCCGATGTCGTGGCGCTGGTGGAGGGCCTGAAGGCGCTCTATCCCGACGCCATCTGCTCTTTGGTTTATGAGAAGGACTATGAGCTGCTCTTTGCCGTGCGCCTGTCCGCCCAGTGTACCGACGAGCGGGTCAATCAGGTGACCCCCGCCCTCTTCGCCCGCTTCCCCACCCTGGAGGCCTTTGCCCAGGCGGACATCGAGGAGGTGGGGCAGTACATCCACTCCTGCGGTTTCTTTCGGGCCAAAAGCCGGGATTTGGTGCTCTGCGCCCAAATGCTGCTCAAAGAGCATGGCGGCCGTGTCCCCGGCACCATGGAGGAGCTGGTGAAGCTGCCCGGCGTGGGCCGCAAAACCGCCAACCTGATTTTGGGCGATGTGTTTCACACCCCCGGCGTGGTGGTGGCAGATACCCACTGTATGCGCATCGCCGGGCGCATGGGCCTGACAGACGGCAGCAAAGACCCTGTGAAGGTGGAGCGTCAGCTGCGCCAGGTGCTCCCTGCGGAGGAATCCAACGACTTCTGCCACCGCCTGGTGCTCCACGGCCGGGCCGTGTGTACCGCCCGCACTGCCAAGTGCGCCATGTGTACCCTCACCCCCTGGTGCCAGTATGCCAAGCGCCACTTCCATCCCCAGGGACAGGATTGAGGGCAATCCTTACAGTTTGGAGGTAACCAACCATGCATTCTTTCCGGTCCATTGCCCTGTTTATCGATGCGGACAACGCCCCCATCTGGAAGGTAGACCAGATTTTCGATGCGGTGAACGCCCGCGGTCACGTGGCCGTAAAACGGGCCTACGGCAACTTCAAAAAAGGAAACCAGAAGAATTGGGAGGGTGTGATTCGCCGCCTTGCCATCAAGCCGGAACAGCAGTTTGACTACGTCAGCGGGAAAAACGCCACAGACATCGCCCTGGTCATCGACGCCATGGACCTGCTCCATACCCAGCGGTATGACTGCTTCGTCATCGTCTCCAGCGACAGCGACTACACCCCGCTGGCAATCCGTCTGCGAGAGTCCGGCGCAGCCGTCATCGGCATTGGCGAGTCCAAGGCCCCCGATTGCTTCCAAAACGCCTGTGACGAATTCTGGCTGCTGGAGCAGTTCCCCCCCTGCATCACCTCCGCTCCGCAGCCTGCCGCCCTGCCGGAGGTCAAGCTCCTCCCCCTCCCCGAGGCAGAGAAGCTCCCTGTTGTCAAGGCCAAGAAGAAACAGCGGAAAGCCGCCCGCAATCCTGACCATCTGCCCCCCTTGTCCGTGGAGCCCACCCCCTCCACCCCCCGGTCCGGGGAAGCGCCCAAACAAGGAGACAGGCGCAAGGGGAACGGACGGCGCAAAGAGGAGCCGGATGCCCCAACGGAGGAGGAATTGAGGAAGATGCACAAAATCCTCCGCTTCGCCTTCCTCACCCATTGCGACCAGGACGGCTATGCCCCCCTCAGCCGGGCAGGGGAGCTGCTCCGCCAGGAGCTGCCTGAATTTCGCTACCAGGCCTACGGGTTTGACCGCCTGTCCAAACTGCTGCGCGCCTTCCCTGAGCGGTATGAGATGCCCGACTGCCACCGCTACCGCTGCCTGTAACCCCAGTATTGACGCACATACGCCCTCCACACCACCAAACCCAGTGATGTGGAGGGCGTTTGCTCGTTGTCTTTCCTATGAAAGTGCCCTTGCTACTCCCCCAGCAGTGCTTTGTAATCCCGCTCGGTCACCACCCTCAAGCCGTAGATGCGCAGCAGCTGGGCCGTTACCCCGTCCCCTGGCGTCAGGCGGTGGGAGAAGGTGCCGTCATAAATGGCCCCCACCCCGCAGCTGGGGCTGTTGGCCTTGAGAATGGCCCCTGTACATCCCGTCTCACGGGCAAGCGCCAGGGCAATTTCCGCACCCTTTTGATATTGGGCGGTGACATCCTCCCCGGTGCGGCTCACAACCCGCTCGCCCTGCCGCTCTGCCGGGGTACGGGGGGTTGGCAAACCGCCGTATACCTCAGGGCACACAGGGATGAGGGTGTGTCCCCCCGCCCGGGCGGCCTGCAAAAGCTCCTCACAGCGGTTATCTCCGCCGGAATACTTGCAGGCCACGCCCATCAGGCAGGCGCTCACCAACACCGTCATGCCCTCACCCCCCGCAATCGACCCACCAGGGCGCACAGGGCAAACACCGCCAGGTCCGCCGCCACAATGGTGGGACCCACAGGCGTTCCCGCCAGGATGGAAATCACAAGCCCTGCCACAGCGCAGCACACCGACACCGCCGCTGCACAGACCATCACCCCCCGAAAGCTGCCAAACAGGCGCATGGCGGACAGCGCCGGGAAGATGACCAAGGCGGAAATGAGCAGCGAGCCCACCAGATTCATTGCCAGCACAATGATAACCGCAATGACCACCGCCAAAATGAGGTTGTACACCCTGACCCGCATTCCAGTGGCAGTGGCAAAGGTCTCGTCAAAGGTGATGGCAAAAATTTTATGGTAGAACAGCACAAACAGGGCGATGACCAGCACCGACAGCCCCACGCACAGCCATACCTCCCCCTGGGTGAGGGTGAGGATGGAGGTGGAGCCAAACAGCGTGGTGCACACATCCCCCGCCACATTGGCAGAGGTGGAGCACACATTGAGAATGAGGTATCCCAGGGCCAGGGCGCTCACCGACATCATGGCAATGGCGGCGTCCCCCTTCAGGCGCAGACGATTGCCCCCGCTGAGCAGCACAACAGCGCACAGGATGGTGACCGGCAGGGTGAACATCATCTCATCGCTCACGCCCACCGCCCCCGCCACGCACATGGCGCCAAAGGCCACATGGGACAGCCCGTCCCCCAGGAAGGAAAACCGCTTGAGCACCAGTGTCACCCCCAGCAGCGAGGAGCACAGAGCAATGAGCACCCCCACCACCAGGGCATAGCGCACAAAGGGATAGTGCAGGTAGTCCAACAAGGTATTCAGCCAGGTCATACCGCTCCCCCCCTCTCACGGCGGCCTGTCCACAAATCGCAGGCCAGATATTCCGCCCGGGTGCCGAAAAACAGCGCCCGATGCTCCCCCATGTGGAGGATGTGGCTGGCGTCCCGCACCGCTGCGGCAATGTCGTGGGAAATCATCACCACAGTGATGCCCTCCTCCCGGTTGAGGGCGCTTACCAGCTGGTACATCTCCTGGGTCGCCTTGGGGTCCAGCCCGGTCACCGGTTCATCCAGCAGCAGCAGCTTCTGGGTGGCACACAGCGCCCTTGCCAGCAAGACCCGCTGCTGCTGGCCGCCGGACAATTCCCGATAGCAGCGCCGCGCCAGGTGGGCAATCCCCATCCGCTCCATATGCTTCTGTGCCAAAGCCCTCTCCTCTGCACGGTAGAAGGGGCGCAGACCGCAGCGGTTGAGACAGCCCGAGCGCACAATCTCCCCCACCGAAGCGGGAAAATCCCGCTGTACCTCTGTCTGCTGGGGCAGGTATCCCAGCTGGCTCCGCTCCAACCCTTCCCCCAGCTGGATTTCCCCCGCCAGAGGCGGCTGCAGGTGGAGGAGGGTTTTCATCAGCGTGCTTTTGCCCGAGCCGTTTTCCCCCACAATGCACAGGTAGTCCCCGGCCTCCACTGTGAAGCTCAGGTGCTCTGCCACCACCTTGTGCTCATATCCCAATGTCACATCCCGGCAGGTCAACAGTGCCATGCTCCTCACCCCGTTCCATAGAGGGCCTGTCTCAGCACCTCCAAATTTTGCTCCATGGTACCGCAGTAGGTCATTCCCGCCTCAATTTGCGCCTGGGTCACCGACTGCATGGAGTTGAGGGTCAAAATCTCCTGATTTTTCTCCCTGGTATTCTCCCGAATGGTGCGGGGAATCTGATGGCTGGCCTGCTCCATGGTGAGGATGGCAGGCAGTCCCAGCTCGTCCACCTTGCCAGCCAAAAAAGCCACCGTCTCGAAGCTGGCCTCAGACTCCGCCGAACAGCCGGGAAAGGCAGCGTAGTACGCCACCCCGTAGTCGTCCAGCAAATAGCGGAAGGGGAAACGGTCGCCAAAGAGCACCGTATCCAGGGGCGCACCCTCCACCATCTGCTGATATGCCTCATCCAGGGTTTGCAGCTGGGTCAGATAGCTGTCCCGGTTGGCCTCGTACACCCCCCGGTGCTCCGGGTCCAGCCTGCACAGCTGTTCGGTGAGGGTGCGGGTGATGGTCTGGGCATTGCGCAGGGACAGCCACACGTGTTCGTCATACTCCCCTGTGTGGGTGTGGGCCTCCTCCCCATCATGGCCGTGCCCATCCTGGTCGTGGTCATGGTCATGGTGATCTTCCTCCATCCCCTCCACCACTTCCTCTTCCTTGACGGCGCTCCCCAGAACCTCCATCAGGTTCACCACAACCATATCCCCATTGACCCGCTCTCTCAGGGCGTCTTCCACCCAGGCGTCCGAGGTGCCCCCCACGTGGACAAAGAGGTCGCAGGTGGAAATCTCTATCATATCCTGCACGCTGGGCTGGTAGCTGTGGATGTCTGCGCCGTTGTCCAGCAGCATGGTGACCTCCACCTCCCCCGCCCGATCTCCTAGAATGTGCCGCACCCAGTCATATTCAGGAAACATGGTGGTGACAATGTGCAGCCGTCCATCCTCCTGCGTGCCCGACGGCTGAGCGCACCCCGCCCCCACGCCAGCCAGTACAGCGGTACAGAGCAGGGCAATCAAGCTTCGTTTCATGGGAAAACCTCCTCGTCATCGGTGTGGGCCTTGCAGGTGCCCGGCTTGGCCCGGTGGTCGCAGTCCATGCACGTCCCATAGAGCACCGTGCGGGCGCTGTCAATGACAAACCCATCCATACAAGCCACGCTCTCCTGCATTGCCTGGGCAGACTGACGGTTCATGTGGAGCACCCTGCCGCACCCCACACAGGTCAGGTGAAGCTGGTTGCGGCAGCCATCCTCTTGCAGATACTGATAGAGCGCCTCATGACTGCCCTCTCTGGTGCTTTTGCAAATCTGCCCCTCTTTGGTCATGGTGGCCAGATTGCGGTATACAGCGCTGATGCTGATGCTCCCATCAGACAGCGCTTCATAGATTTCCCTGGCGGAAAACCGGGTATGCGGATGTGCCCGCAGCAGCGCATACAGCCGCTTGCGCTGTTCTGTCTGGTATCCCACAGCATCTCACCTCAAATTTGCGAACGATTCGCAGATGTGCCTGATTATACCCCTCCGCACCCGCCCTGTCAAGTCCTAAAAAGCCACATTTCCCCACCAGGCCTCCCCATGACGCCGCACCCCGTTCCCGGCGGGGCATACCGCACAAAAGGGCGGTCTGGGTTCTCCCCCAAACCGCCCTGATGCAGTCGCCTGCGATGTTAGCCCAGCAGCTCCAGCAGCTCCTGCGCATTGGTGTCCGGCTTCACCTTGGGCATCACCTGCACAATGGTGCCCGTTTCATCAATGAGATAGGTGGAGCGCACCACGCCCATGCTCACCTTGCCGTAGTTCTTTTTCTCCTGCCACACGCCGTAAGCCTGGAGCACAGTCAGCTCCGGGTCGGAGAGCAGGAGAAAGGGCAGCTCGTATTTGTCTGCAAACCGGCGGTGTGAGGCTGTGCTGTCCTTACTCACCCCAATCACCACTGCCTGCTTCTCCTGAAACGCCCCATACCGCTGGGCAAAGGCGCAGGCCTGCCGGGTACACCCCGGGGTGTTGTCCTTGGGGTAGAAATAGAGCACCACCTTCTTCCCGCGAAACTGGGACAGGGTGACTGGATTCCCATCCTGATCTGCCAGGGTAAAGTCCGGCGCCTTGCTTCCAACTGATAAATACATACCGTTTCGCTCCTTATCGAATGAATGTATACTGGTTCTCATCGCTGTGGGCTTTGGAGAATTGATAGCCCAGCCCGTCAAACTGGGCAATCTGCCGGAGTGATTGGATGCGGTTTTCCGCCAGCCAGCGTACCATCTCCCCACGGGCCATCTTGCACATCGTGCCCTTCTCCACCACCTTGCCGCCCTGCTCCTCGCCAAAGGTGCAGCTCACAAAGTGTACCCCCTTGGGCAGATGGGGCTGTACTGCCCTGCTATACTCCTTGGAGGCCAGATTGAGCACCACATCCGTCTCCCCCGCCAGCGTTTCCGCCAATTGCGAACCCCAAAACCCATATAAATCCCTGCCGCCGTCCACAGAGAGCTTGGCGCCCATCTCCAGCCTGTAGGGCGTCACCCCATCCATCGGGCGCAGCAGCCCATAAAACCCGGAGAGAATGCGCAAGTGCTGCTGAAGGTAGTCCAGCGCCCCCTGCTCCAAAACTCTGGGCCCCATGTACTGGTATTGAATGCCCTCATAAGACAGCAGTGCTGGGGTCAGCGCCCGTTCCAAATCCATATCCGCCAGGCGCAGCAAATTCAGCCTGGTAATCTGGTCGTTGCACTTCCAAAGGGCTTGCAGCTCCCCTTCGCTCATCTGCCGCATGGTGTGCAGCAGCCGCCGGGTCTGTTGGAGATAGGCGGGCAGCCCCTGCACAGGCAGGCTGTCCCGGTCCTCCCGCATCTTTTTTGCGGGAGAGATGATGATGCGCATACGCTCGCCTCCTGCCGTCAACTGTAGTTCCATCATAGCAAACATTGCCCCAATGCGCAACCCGCCTTTCCTCCTCTCTTGCCCTGACACTGAAAACGCCTTCCCGCCCACTCCTGGGGGAGGAGGGTGAGCGCCCCCGTCTCCCCGTCCGGCGGGGAGCCTGGGGTTTCCTCCCCGGCAGGCTCCTGGGCGGGGGGTTCCTCTCCGGCAGGCTCCTGGGCGGGGGCGTCCGGCTCCTCAGCAGGTTCCTCCGGGTCTGCCGGGGCG
>CALXDR010000056.1 GCA_944387115.1 uncultured Oscillospiraceae bacterium | reverse complement strand
CCCCTGGCGCAGGGCGTGTATGGTGCATTCCCCCCGGCACAGCAAAGCACCCCATCTGTCATCCAGTCCATCACACTGGCTGACAGATGGGGTGCTGTTGATGTTTGACTGCTTATCAGCCCTTCAGTTGGCGTATGGGCAGCCCTTCCCCAGGGAGGGCTGTATCTTCCCTGTCCGCTCCTGCCCTTCTAGCCTGCAAGAGCGCCGGGCAGAGCGGAAGCGCCTGCGGATTCGGAAGGGCAGGCTCAGCCCTTGAGCCCCTCGGCCCATTCGGCGTACCGCTCCACCTTGTACTGACAGTCCTCCTGGCTGACGCCCTGAGCCAGGATATACACCTTCACCTTGGGCTCGGTGCCGGAGGGGCGGACGATGACGGAGGTGCCGTCCACCAGCTCATAGCGCAGTACATTGGAGCCGGACAGCTCCATAGTCCCCCGCTCGCCGGTGCTGGCATCCACCACACTGCCGTCCCGATAGTCCTTCCACTGGGCCACGGCGGTGCCGCCAATGTCCGCAGGGGGCTGCTCCCGGAGACATGCCATGAGGGCGGCCATCTTCTTCAGACCGTCCAGGCCAGGCATCACCAGGTTCATGGTGCGCTCGCCGTACCAGCCGTACTTCTCATACAGGGCCATCAGGGCGTCGTACAGGGTCATGCCCTGCCCGGCATACCAGGCCGCCATCTCAGTGAGGGCCACCGAGGCGGTCACAGCGTCCTTGTCCCGCACAAAGCTGCCCAGCATATAGCCGAAGGACTCCTCATAGGAGAAGATGACGTTCCCCTCCCCGCTGCCCTCCAGCTTGTCCTTCTTCTCTGCCAGGAACTTAAAGCCGGTAAAGGTGTCAAAGCACTTCAGGCCGTTGACCTCCGCCACCTTGCGGGCCATCTCCGTGGTCACAATGGTCTTGAGGGCCACAGGATTGGCGGGCATTTTCCCCGTGCGCTCCTTGGCTCCAATGAGATAGTCCAGCAGCAGCACCCCCGTCTGGTTGCCGGAGATGACCTTAAACTGCCCGTCCCCGGTGTTCACCATAATGCCCACACGGTCGGCGTCGGGATCGGAGCCCAGGATGAAGTCGGCGCCGTTGGCCTTCGCCAGCTCCACAGCCAGGGCAAAGCCCTCGGGATTTTCCGGGTTGGGAGAGGCCACCGTGGGGAAGTCGCCGTCAATCACCATCTGCTCGGGCACGCAGATGACATGCTTCATCCCCAGCCGGCGCAGCGCCTCGGGAATGAGCTTGTGCCCGGTGCCGTGGAAGGGGGTGTACACCATCTTGAAGGTGTCCGCCACAGCCTCCACCGCCGCCTTGTCGTTGACCTGCTCCATCACATTGGCCAAAAACTTCTCGTCTGTCTCCTCGCCCATGAGCACAATGCGCCCGTCTGCCACCGCCTGGTCGTAGTCGGCGGTTTTCACGCAGTCGAACACATCCAGCTCCCGCATTTTCTTAGCCACCTCGTCGGCATGGCGGGGGGGCAGCTGGGCCCCGTCGGACCAGTACACCTTGTAGCCGTTGTACTCCTTGGGGTTGTGGCTGGCGGTGACATTGATGCCTGCGGTGCAGCCGTACTCACGGATGGCAAAGGACAGCTCGGGGGTGGGGCGCAAAGCGTCAAACAGGCGCACGGGAATCCCGTTGCCCGCCATGACGCAGGCGGCCTCCCGGGCAAACAGCTGGGAGTTGTTGCGGCAGTCGTAGCAGATGGCCACACCGTGGGACACCGCCTCGGCCCCCTCCTCCAGAATGACCTGGGCAAAGGCCTGGGTGGCGTGGCGCACCACATGGACGTTCATGCGGTACAGACCCACCCCCATGGTGCCCCGCAGTCCGGCAGTGCCAAACTCTAACTGGGAGAAAAACCGGGACTCCATCTCCTTCTCGTCGCCTGCAATGGCGGTCAGCTCCGCCTTTTCAACCTGGGACAGTGCGGGGGATTCCAGCCAGCGCTGGTAGTTCTGTTTGTAATCCATGGTAAACCCTCCAGTAAATAATGTATATCCTTCGGTCGAGCCAATTAGAAAGCGAAATTACCCTCCACAAATACGGGGATTTCCCGCCCGTCATAGGTGGTGCCCACAATGGACAGGTCAGCGGTTCCGATCATGAAATCCACATGGTTCATGGACTGGTTGAGCCCGGCGGCCTTCTGCGCCTGCTCGTCCATCTCCTCGCCGCCCTTGACGCAGGTGGGATAGGCAGAGCCGTAGGCCAGGTGGCAGGAGGCGTTCTCGTCAAACAGGGTGTTGTAGAAGAGAATGCCGGTGTTGTTGATGGGGGAGTCATAGGGCACCAGCGCCACCTCACCCAGATAGGAGGAGCCCTCGTCCATGGTCACAGAGTTGCGCAGGAACGCCTCCCCCTCCTCGGCGTGGACATTGACGATTTTGCCGCCCTCGAAGTCCATGTAGAAGCCCTTGACCAGATTTCCGTTGAGGGCCAGGGGGAGGGAGGCGTAGACACGGCCGTCCACCCCGTCCCAGCAGGGAGCGGTGAAAATCTCCTCGGTGGGCATATTGGCCACAAAGGGCACCCCGGCCGGAGTCTCCTCCGCCCCGCCCATCCACACATGGCCCTCGGGCAGGCGGATGGTCAGGTCGGTGCCCAGGCTGTTGGTATAGCGCAGGGAGCGGAAGTGGTACTCGTTGAGCAGCTTGGCCCGGCGGGCAGTGGCCTCCACATGGGCCTGCCAGCGCTCCACCGCCTTGCCGTCACCGGTGATGCGGCACACGGAGAAAATGGCCTCCCACAGGGCGTCCACGGCTTCCTCCCCCTTCTTGTCGGGGAACACCTTCTCCGCCCAGGCCCGGGTGGGATGTGCGCCGATGGTCCACTGAATGCGCCCGGCGCTGATGACGTCCAGGTAGGGGCGGGTGAAGGGGGCAGAGGTGCGCTGCCAGGTCTGAATGCGCTCAGGCTCCACACCCTTGAGCATCTCAGGGTCGGATCCGACGATGGCCAGAGAGGGGCACTGGGTGTCCAGGAACCACTGGAACTTGCCCTTTACATACTCGGGCATCTCAGAAAACACCGCCTGGTCTGCCTTGAGATAGCGCTGCCGGGTGACAAAGTCATCCGACCACTCCACCACCACGTCCCGGGCGCCCCGGTCCAGCGCCGCCTCCACACACAGACGGGCCAGCGGCGCACACTCCACCGAGGCGGCAATGCGGGGGGTCTGACCGGGCTGTACATTCATGCCTACCTCCACCAGCAGGTGGGCGTATTCCTTCAGCTTGGCCTCAAAGTTGTTCACCATTGTTGTATCTCTCCTTTGCTCGGCGGCCCAGCGCCGCCGGGTATGACGCATCTTCCCCGCACTGCGCCCCAGGGGCAGCGGGGGTGTTGTATGCTGCACACCCGCCCCCCTTCGGAAAAGCCGGTTTGGGGCGCAGTGCAGTGTCTGGGGCTATTATACCATCATCCACCCCGGAGCACAATGGAAATCGCCATGGTTTCCATTGCTTTTTTTGTCAGAGCATCGTATACTGAAGTATATTACTTTACAGTGCAGCGGAAGGAAGCTTCCCAACCATACCAGGGGGTCTGTCCCCTCAAAAAAGGAGCGAAGAACCATGAAAAAGCTGGGCTTTGGCTGTATGCGCCTCCCCCTCACCCAGCCCCAGGACGCCGCCAGCGTGGATTTGGAGCAGTGCAGGCAGATGGTGGATTTGTTTTTGGCGCGCGGCTTCACCTACTTTGACACCGCCTATTTCTACCACAACCGGCAGAGCGAATGCTTTGTACGCCAGATGCTGGTGGAGCGCCACCCCCGCAGCGCCTTTGTGCTGGCGGACAAGATGCCCCTGGGCATTTTGGGGGAGAAGACGGCAGAGGATCAGGACCGTATCTTCCACGAGCAGCTGGAGAAATGCGGCGTGGACTACTTTGACTATTACCTGCTGCACTGCATTGACGAGGAAAATTACGCCATTGCCCAGCGTCTGGACACCTTCTCCTACCTGGCGCAGAAGAAGGCCGAGGGGAAAATCCGCCGCCTGGGCTTTTCCTTCCACGACTCGGCGGCCTTCCTGGACCAGGTGCTCACCGCACACCCGGAGATGGACTTTGTGCAGCTGCAAATCAACTACCTGGACTGGGAGGACCCCCTCATTCAGTCCCGTCTATGCTATGAAACCGCCCGCCGCCACCAAAAGCCGGTGGTGGTCATGGAGCCGGTGAAGGGGGGCCAGCTGGCCAACCTGTCCCAGCCGGTGGCGGAGTTGCTCCACGCCCACGCCCCCGGCGCCTCCCCCGCCTCCTGGGCCATCCGCTTTGCCGCCGGGCTGGACGGGGTGATGATGGTGCTCTCCGGTATGTCCAGCCTGGAGCAGGTGGCGGACAACACCCAGTTTATGGACGCTTTCACCCCCCTCACCCCGGAGGAGCGGACCATCACCGTCCAGGCCGCCCAGATGCTCCGCCAGGAGGGGGCTATCCCCTGCACCGCCTGCTCCTATTGCACCGCCGGCTGTCCCCAGGCCATTCCCATCCCCGCCCTGTTCACCCTGTACAACAACCAGGTGCGTGCCCCCCGGCCGGACCGGCGGGAGACTTACCAGGCCCTCACCCAGTCCCAGCACGCCGCCTCCGCCTGCATCAGCTGCGGACAGTGCGCCGCTGCCTGCCCCCAGCACCTGGACATTCCCACCCTGCTCCACCAGCAGGTGGCCCCCGCCTTTGAGAGATGAGGGCGGGGCGTTTCCCTGGACAACCGCCGGAAATCCTGATAAAATAGAGCCCGTCAACTTGTTGCGCTGTCTGCGGACGGCAAATGCCATCCATCTTGCTGCCCACAGCATTGCTCCACCAGCCGGCAGCCACACCCTAGGAAAAGAGAGGTTCTTGATATGCACCCCATTGCCATCGTCACCGACAGCAATAGCGGCATTACCCAACAGCAGGGCCGTGCGCTGGGCATCTCCGTGCTCCCCATGCCCTTTACCATTAACGGTGCGCCTTATTTTGAGGACATCAACCTGAGCCAGGAGGAATTTTACCGCTTTTTGGCCCAGGATGTGGACGTTTCCACCTCCCAGCCCGCCCCCGGGGATGTCACCGCCCTGTGGGATAAACTCCTGGCTGACCACGAGGCCGTGGTACACATCCCCATGTCCAGCGGTCTGAGCAACTCCTGCCACTCCGCCCAAATGCTCGCCCAGGACTACGACGGGCGGGTGCAGGTGGTGGACAATCAGCGGGTTTCCGTCACCCAGCGCCAGTCTGTCCTCGACGCCATCACCCTGGCCGGGCAGGGAAAAAGCGCCCAGGAGATTCGGGAGATTTTGGAGGCGCGGCGGTTTGAATCCTCCATCTACATCACCGTGGACACCTTGAAGTTTCTCAAGAAGGGCGGCCGCCTCACCCCCGCCGCCGCACTGTTGGGCACGGTGCTCAACCTCAAGCCCGTGCTTCAAATTCAGGGGGAGAAGCTGGACGCCTACGCCAAGTGCCGGGGCAAAAAGCAGGCCCGCAAGACTATGGTGGAGGCCATGCGCAAGGATTTGGAGCAGCGCTTCCCCCAGCAGCTATCTCAGGGCAAGCTGAGGCTGCAAATCGCCTACGCCGGAAATCTGGAGGAGGCGCTGGACTGGAAGGCGGAGCTGGAGTGCGCCTTCCCCGGCCAGCAGTTCTGGATGGACCCCCTCTCCCTGTCCGTGGCCTGTCACATTGGGCAGGGTGCGCTGGCAGTGGCCTGCGCCGTGGCCGTGTAAGCGGCATGGAAAAACCCCCTCCCTCCGGGCTGAAATGCCCAGAGGGAGGGGGGTTTTCCTTTGTGTGCGGCGATTAAAACTCTGCGTTGCCCACGGTGCGGGGATGCAGCTCCACATCCCGGATGTTGGACACGCCGGTGAGGTACATCACCATGCGCTCAAAGCCCAGGCCGAACCCGGCATGGCGGCAGGAGCCATAGCGGCGCAAATCCAGGTACCACCAGTAATCCTCGGGGTTGAGGCCCAGCTCTGCCATGCGCTGCTCCAGCACCTCCAGCCGCTCCTCACGCTGGGAGCCGCCGATGATTTCGCCAATGCCGGGCACCAGGCAGTCGGCGGCAGCCACCGTCTTGCCGTCGTCGTTGAGGCGCATATAGAAGGCCTTGATGTCCTTGGGATAGTCGGTGACGAACACGGGCTTTTTGAACACCTGCTCGGTGAGGTAGCGCTCGTGCTCGGTCTGCAAATCACAGCCCCACTCCACCTTGTAGTCGAACTTGTCGTTGTTCTTCTTGAGAATCTCAATGGCGTCGGTATAGCTCACCCGGCCAAAGTCGGAGGAGGCCACATGGTTGAGCCGCTCCAGCAGGCCCTTGTCCACGAAGGAGTTGAAGAAGTTCATCTCGTCGGGACAGCGCTCCATCACATAGCGGATGATGAACTTAATCATATCCTCCGCCAGGTTCATATCGTCTGCCAGGTCGGCAAAGGCGATTTCCGGCTCAATCATCCAGAACTCGGCGGCGTGGCGCTGGGTGTTGGAGTTCTCCGCCCGGAAGGTGGGGCCAAAGGTGTACACCGAGCCGAAGGCCATGGCAAAGTTCTCCGCATTGAGCTGCCCGGACACGGTGAGGTTGGCCCGCTTGCCAAAGAAATCCTGGCTCCAATCCACACTGCCGTCGGGCAGGCGGGGGGGATTGTTCACATCCAGGGTGGTCACCTGGAACATCTCGCCTGCGCCCTCGCAGTCGCTGGCGGTGATGATGGGGGTGTGCACGTACACGAAGCCCCGGTCCTGGAAGAAGGTGTGCACGGCGTGGGCGGCGGCAGAGCGCACCCGGAACACGGCGGAAAACAGATTGGTGCGGGGGCGCAGGTGCTGGATGGTGCGCAGATACTCCACCCCGTGGCGCTTTTTCTGCAGGGGATACTCCGGGCTGGACATCCCCTCCACGGCGATGCACTGGGCCTGAATCTCCAGGGGCTGCTTGGCCTCGGGGGTGAGCACCACCGTGCCGGTGACAATGAGGGAGGCGCCCACATTCTGCCCGGCAATCTCCTTATAATTGTCCACCACATTGGCGTTCATCACAATCTGAAGGTTCTTAAAGCAAGAGCCGTCGTTGAGCTCAATAAATCCAAAGGTCTTCATATCCCGGATGGTTCTGGCCCAGCCCATCACGGTGACGGTCTGACCAGCCAGGCGCTCGCTGTCAGCGAACACCGAGGCGATGGTGATGCGGTCCATAGTCGTTTCCCTCTATTCTTTCCAAAGTCCTGGCCGCCGGGGCATACCTCCCCTGCCACCAGATGATTGCCTTATTATACCCGGTTTTCCCCCGCTTTTCAAGGTTGAGTTTCTCACCATCCTCCCGCTCAGCCCTCATGTTCGTCCCAATGGAGCCATTTCCCTGCTTGACTTTTTCCCACCTCCATGGTATGATTCCTTTGTAGTTAGCCAAGGCTAATTCACTGGGCACACAGCTGCCCGTTTTATTTTCCCTTTCAGTTAGCTTAAGCTAACCACTTGAGGAGGCACACTATGAGCCACGAAGCCATGCATCTGGAACAAACCCTCGTCTTTCACTGCGCTCCCTCTCTGTCCCGGTTAAAGCCCGCCGATTTGATTTCCTGGCGGCCCCCCACCGGGGACGGTGCAGCGCTGCTGGCAGACTACACCCGGCTTCTGGCCCGTCAGGGGGTGTGCCTGCGGGTGCTGCGGCAGGACGGGAAGCGCTATCTGCTGCTGGTCTACCGGCCCGAGCTGCTGCGCTCCTGGCTGGCACGCCGGGAGGTGCGCACCCTGCTCAACCGGGACGGCTACCCCCAGGCGCTGGAGGAAATGCTCCTCCACCTCACCGCCCGCCTGTCACAGGGTGCGTTCCCCCATGAGATTGGCCTGTTTCTGGGCTATCCTGCCGCCGATGTGGAGGGCTTTCGCATTCACCAGGGGAAAAACTGCAAGCTGTCCGGCCTGTGGAAGGTGTACGACCAAGTGGAGGAGGCGGCCCAGAAATTCCGGGACTTCCTCCACTGCCGGGAGCATCTGTGCAGTCAAATGGCAGCAGGTAAAACCCTCACGCAGCTGTTGGCGGCGGTGTAACACACCGTCCCACGCCACCACAAGACTTTAAGGAGGTACAAATCATGAAGCAAGCCGTTGTTCTCTTCTGGTCTATGACTGGAAATACCGCCGCCATGGCGCAAGCTGTGGCAGAAGGCGGACAAAACGCCGGCCTGGATGTCCGCCTGTGCCAGGTCAGCGAGATTACCCCGCAAGAGGCCCTGTCCTTTGATGTGCTGGCCATGGGCTGTCCCGCCATGGGCGCCGAGGTACTGGAAGAGGGGGAGTTTGAGCCCTTCTTCACCCAGCTGGAATCCGGTCTGCACGGTAAGACCGTTGCCCTCTTTGGCTCCTATGACTGGGGCGACGGCCAGTGGATGCGGGACTGGGCAGAGCGCACCCAGGCAGATGGAGCCCGTCTGGTGGGCGGCGAGGGCCTGATTGTCCACGGCACCCCCGATGAGGACGGCCTGGCACAGTGCCGCCAGCTGGGGGCCGCCCTGGCCAACTAAAGCCCTGCCCGTTGACGCAAATTCCTTCTTCTCCTCCATAAATTCCTTCTAACACACGGGACGCACCGTCGTTTTTGGCGGTGCGTCCTGTGTATGACACCCCATACATTCCGAAAAAAAGGAGCATTCCCATGTTACACGCCGTCAACCACCTATGCGCCTGCATCGCCCTGCTGAGCCTGATTGTGGTACTGCTCAAGTTTATCTCCCGCCGCCTGGGTCTGCAAGCCCTGGATCAGCGCCTGCTTGGCATACACCGCCCCGCCTCCCACCTGCTGATTGTGTGCGGTGTGATACACGGCGTGCTCTCCTTCCAGTATGTGACCAAGTACCCGCCCCTGGTCTATCTCACCGGCGGCCTGTGCCTGCTGCGCATCTGCCACACCTGCAAAAACCAGGACAACAAGCGCTGGCTGCCCACGCACCGCTTTTGGTCTGCCCTGGCCCTGCTTTTGCTGGCGGCCCACCTGGTGTGCTTTGTCCACTCCCACATGGCCTTGCACTGACCCCCCGGCCCTGTGCCGCCCAAACTGCATACAACACGGCAACACACCGGGGACAGAGTGCTTCTGTCCCCGGCGTGTTGTATGCCCTGTACACTGGCTCTGGAGGCGGCGTCCGCACGCACCCCTTCTGTCCGCTATGTCCGCCAAAGGCCGCCTGCCCCCTGCGGTGCTCACAGCCCATCCAGGTA
>CALXDR010000055.1 GCA_944387115.1 uncultured Oscillospiraceae bacterium | reverse complement strand
CCCGCCTGCACCAGACTCTCCAGCACAGCCGGGCCGAGCCCCTCGATGTCCATGGCGTCCCGGCTGGCAAAGTGGGCCAGGTTGCGCAGCAGCTGGGCGGGGCACTCGGCGCCGGTGCAGCGGATGTGGGCCCCGTCGGTATCCCGCTGCACCGGTGCGCCGCACACCGGGCACACCTGGGGCAATTGATAGGGCTTGGCCCCCTCTGGACGCTTGTCCAGCACCACAGACACAATCTCCGGGATGATTTCCCCCGCCTTCTGCACCACTACGGTATCGCCAATGCGGATGTCCTTTTCCGTAATATAGTCCTGGTTGTGCAGGGTGGCATTGGTCACAGTGGTGCCCGCAAGACGCACGGGGGCCACCACCGCCTTGGGGGTGAGCACCCCGGTGCGCCCCACCTGCACCACAATGTCCTGCACCACACTCTGCTTTTGTTCCGGCGGGTATTTATAGGCCGCCGCCCAGCGGGGGAACTTGGCCGTCTCCCCCAGGGCCTCCCGGCGGGACAGGGAATCGACCTTCACCACAGCGCCGTCAATCTCAAAGGGATACCCCTCCCGGCGGTCGCCCAGCGCAAAAATGCGGCGCTGGATGTCCTGCATATCGTCGGAGCGCTGATAGTCCACCACTTTGAATCGGCGCTCCCGCAGCCAGTCCAAGCTGGCGCTGTCCGTATCAAAGCTGCCCCCGTCCCAGTATTGGATGTTGAACAGCACCAAATCCAGCCCCCGGGCGGCGGCCACCTTGGGGTCGAGCTGGCGCATGGAACCGGCAGCGGCATTTCTCGGGTTGGCAAACAGGGGCTGCCCCTCCACCTCCCGCTGCTCATTGAGGCGCTGGAAGGTCTTTTTGGGCATATACACCTCGCCCCGGACAATCAGCCGCCCCGGCGCACCCTCAATGCGCATGGGCAAGGACTTGATGGTGCGCAGATTCTCCGTCACATCCTCCCCCACCTGGCCGTCTCCCCGGGTGGCCCCCTGTACAAACACGCCGTCCTGGTACTCCACCGCCACAGACAGTCCGTCCACCTTCGGCTCCAGGAGGTACTCCACCTCCCCTGCCGCACCCCGTACCCGCTGGTCAAACTCCAGCAGCTCCTCCGGGGAGAATACGTCCTGCAGGCTCTGGAGGGGGACCCGGTGGGTCACCTGGGCAAAGGCGTCCAGCGCCTGCCCGCCCACCCGCTGGGTGGGGGAATCGGGGGTGACCAGCTCTGGATGGCGCTCCTCCAACTCCTCCAGCTGCCGAAGCATCCGGTCGTAGTCCATATCCGAGATGGTGGGCGCATCCAGCACATAGTACCGGTAGTTGTGCTCGTTCAGCTCCTCCCGAAGCTGGGCAATGCGTAATGTTTCATCCATGTCAGTTGTCTCCCTTGTCCAGGTGTAAATAGGTGTCTGGAGGCTCACCCACAATAACGGTCTCCACCACAGGCACGGTGTCCTCCACGGTCACTGGGAGGATTTCCCCTGGCAATAATAGATATACACAGGCGGTGATGTGCAGCGTCACACGGTGCTGTGTCTGGTTCACTCCAGCGTCTGTAAAGGAATTTTGGTATACAGCCACCACATCCCCCACGGCACGCAGCCGTACCCGTACCCGAGGGCCTCGCTCGTTGAGCCAAATGCTCCCCGTCAAGCTCCCGATGGGAATGCCCAGCTCCTCAGGCCCCAATTCCTCCAGGCGCTCGGCCAGCCGCTCTACCACCAGGCGCTTGAAGTGGTTGGTGGTCTGGGGATTGCCCGTCATGGACACCACCTTGCCGTCCTCCCCCTTTTCCAGGGAAATAAAATCGGCGTAGGCGGCCCCTGTGCTGCTCAGGCAGTCATCCACCGCCTGGCTGATGGCCACGGAGATGAGATTGGTGGCACGGCTCATGGCCATGGTGCGGATCATCGGCTGAAGATACCGGGTCACCATGCTCAAAAATAGTGCAGACAGCCCCAAAGCCACCAACAGGGGGAATAGGACGGGGGGCAATCCCCTTCTGCGTCCCCTCCACCCTGCCCTGCGCCAGCGTGCAGTCATATCGCTCCCCTCCTGTCCCCAAAGGGGCAGAATGATTGCCGCACCACACCCCAAGCGCAGACGTGCCAGACCCGGCACAATCCCCTTGTATGGCAAGCCGCCGCAGCGCCCTGCATAACCTGCCGGTCAATGCCAGGCCAGCACCGGCCTATGGCCGCACTGGGGGAGGCAGGAACCCTGCCTCCCCCTCGTTCTCTGACGGCGTGTGCGAACAGTCAACCCTATGACTGTCACAGCCCGTCTTATTCCCCCAGAAGCTCCTCCACAGCCAGCATGATGCCGGCCTTCCCCGACTCATAGGTCAGGCCGCCCTGGAGGTAGACGGTGTACGGCTCCCGCATGGGCGCATCGGCGGACAGCTCAATGGACGCCCCCTGAATAAAGGCCCCTGCCGCCATGATCACCTGGCAGTCATACCCCGGCATATCCCAGGGCTCGGGCGTCACATAGGAATCCACCGGAGCGCCCGACTGAATGCCCTTGCAGAAGCGGCGCACTCTGTTGCCATCCCCCAGGTGAATCATTTGAATGATGTCATAGCGGGGGTCTGTGGACCTGGGCTGCGTCTCATAGCCCAGCAGTTCCATCATACGGGCGGCAAACACCGCCGTTTTCACCGCCTGGGCCACGGTATGGGGTGCCAGGAACAGCCCCTGGTAGAGCAGGCGGTTGTTGCCCAGGGTAGCACCGCACTCCTTGCCAATGCCCGGGCAGGTCAGGCGCATGGCGGCCCCTTCAATCAGGTCCCGCCGCCCGGCCAGATAGGCCCCTGTGGGGGCCAGGCCGCCGCCGGGGTTCTTGATGAGGGACCCGACCACCAGGTCAGCCCCCACATGGGTGGGCTCCCGCTCCTCTACAAACTCGCCATAGCAGTTGTCCACCAAAATGGACGCCTGGGGGTTGCAGGCTCGGATGACGCTGCACATCTCCCCAATCTGGTCTACGGACAGGGAGTCCCTGGTGGAGTAGCCCTTGGAGCGCTGAATCAGCACCGCTTTTACCCCAGGCTCCTGCACTGCCCTTGCCAGCTCCTCCAAATCGGGGGTATTGTCCGCAGTCAGGTCCACCTGCCGATAGCCCACGCCAAAATCCTTGAGGGAGCCGGTGCCCTTATCCGCCACCCCAATCACCCCAAGCAGGGTGTCATAGGGAGCGCCTACCGCAGACACCAGCACATCACCAGGGCGCAGCACTCCAAACAGCGCCGCAGAAATGGCATGGGTGCCATTGACAAACCCAATGCGCACCAGAGCGTCCTCCGTGCCGAACAGGTCGGCATAGATGAGATCCAGCTGATCCCGCCCCAAATCGTCATAGCCATATCCGGTGGTCCCTGCAAAATACCCCTCCGCCACCCGGTGGCTGCGGAAGGCGGCCAAAACCCGGTGGGTGTTGGCCTCCGCCACCTGGTCAATGCGGGCAAACTGCGCCTGTACATCCCGCTCGGCCTGAGCGGCCAGGTCCTTGACACGCTGAGAAATCTGTAAAGACATTTTGCTTAACACACCTTCTCCAGCTTGCTCTCCACGAAGGCGCACAGCAGCTTGACACAGGCGGCAACATCCCGCAGGTCCACCATCTCCACCGGCGTGTGGACATAGCGGCAGGGGATGGAAATTCCGCCGGTGCAAACGCCGCTGCGGGTGAGGTGGATGGCCCCGGCATCGGTGCCGCCCGCCCGAATCACATCCCGCTGGGCGCGGATGCCCTGGCCCTGGGCCAGCTCCATCAGGCGCTCCACCATCCAGGGGTGGCAAATCACAGACCCGTCCATCACCTTGACGGCGGCGCCGCCGTCAAACACGCTGCTCACCAGGTGCTTGGAGCCGGGCTCGTCATCGGCGGGGGTTACATCCACCGCAACGCCGAAATCGGGGTCGATGTCCCAGGCAGCTGTCTTAGCGCCCCGCAGGCCCAGCTCCTCCTGGGAGGAGAATACAAAGTACACGTCGTTGTCCGTCTTGCCCAGTTGCTCCATGGCCATGAGCAGCACCAGGCAGGACACCCGGTTGTCCATGTAGGGACCAAAGGCCCGCTCCCCCGCCTGGGTGGTCTGGGTGGCGTACACCGCCACGTCCCCGATGCGCACCTTCTGCGCCGCCTCTTCCCGGCTGGATGCGCCAATATCCACAAACAGCTCGGACATCTTCAGCTTGGCAGGGTCATAGCCCGCATCCGCACTGATGACGCCGCTGACACCGTTTTGGAAGCGGACAGGGGTGTACAGCACCCGAGCGGGCGCCACACCGCCGATGGCGCCCACACGGATAAAGCCCTTCTCGTCGATGTGGGTAGCCACCAGGCCGATGGAGTCCATATGGGCAGAGAGCATCACCCGGGGGCCCTCCCCCTTCTTCCGGCAGATGAGGTTGCCCAGTGTATCCCGGCGAATTTCATCACAGTAGGGCTTGGCCAGCTCCTCAATGAGCTGGGAGACCTCCCCCTCCGCACCGGCAGGGCCGAAGGCGGCGGCGAGCTTGCGCAGCGTTTCCATCATATCCATTGTTATACCTCCTCAGCACTGCTCCGCCACAGCCCGCAAAAACAGCCGGGCCAGGGTGAGCATATGTTCCATATCCGAAATGCTTGCCACACTGCTGGGCGCGTGCAGATAGCGCACAGCGGCGGAAATGCCCGTCACACGCACACCGGAACGGCGGCGCTGCACCGCACCGGCGTCGGTGCCGCCGGACAGATAGTGCTTCATCTGCCAGGGAATCTGGTTTTGGTCAGCCAGCTCCCGCAGCAGCTCAAACAGCGCCCGGTCGTACACGGCGCTGCCGTCCATCCAGGACAGCACAGGCCCACGCCCGGGCCAGCAAACCTGACAGTGCTCGGGCAGGGCAGGATTGTCTGCCGCCGTGGTGCCCTCCAGCACCAGGGCAATCTCAGGCGCCACGGAGAAGGCCGCGCCAAAAGCGCCCCGGGTGCCCACCTCCTCCTGCACCGTGAACACAAAGGTGCAGTCCATGGGCAGCTCCTCCTCCAGCAGGTGGATGAGCACTGCGCAGCCCACACGGTCGTCAATGGCCTTAGCCTTGAGCATCCCGTCGCCAAACTCCACCACATCACTGACAAAGACGCCGCAGTCTCCCAGACTGACCAGCGCTTCGGCGCTCTCCTTGTCCTTGGCGCCGATGTCAATGTAGTATTCGTTCAGGTTGGGCACCCGCTTGCGCTCGTCCATGGTGGTCATGTGAATGGCCTTCAGCCCGATGATACCGGGAACCTGCTTGTCCCCCAGTACCACCTGCTTGCCCAGCAAAACCCGGCGGTCAATGCCGCCCACGCAGCTGAACTTCACATAGCCGTCCTCGGTGATAGAGCGCACCATCAGGCCTACCTCATCCATGTGGGCGCACAGCATCAGCTTGTTGCCCGTGGACTTTGCCCCCTTCTTGAAGACAATCAGGTTGCCCATGGTGTCCACACGAATGGCGTCGGCATAGGGTTCCACCCGCTGCCTGATATAATCCCGCACCGCATCCTCAAACGAGGACACACCGGGGAGCTGACACAGCGTCTTAAGCGTATTTACCATTGGGGACCACCCTCCTCTCCCAGCCCCACAGTGAAGGCGGCCAGCAGTCTGGCGGTGTCCTCCACATCCTGAACGGACAGAACCTCCACAGGGGTGTGCATATACTTCAAAGGCAGGGACACCAGTGCGGTGGCCACGCCCTCATTACAAATCTGAATGTCCCAGGCATTGGTCCCGCTGTGCCCGGAGATAATCTCCTTCTGGACGGGAATCTCCTCGGCCTGGGCCTTGTCCAGCAGACGGCGGCTCATCCAGCGGGCCATATTGGGGCCAATCCCCACGGCGGGGCCTTTCCCCAGCTGACAGGTGCAGGTGCCGGGGGAATCCGGCGTTTTCCCGTGGGTCACGTCCACCGCAACGCAGTAATCAGGGTAGACGGTCTGGGTTCCCACAATGGCCCCGGCGCTGTTCACCTCTTCCCTGGTGCTGCCCATCACATACAAGTCCACATCCAGCTGCTTATCCTGGAGCAGCTCCAGGGTGCGAAGCAGGGAGACAAAGCAGGCCCGGTCATCCATGGCCTTGGCGCACAGCTGATCCTCCCCCAAGGCCAAAAAACCACCGCGGAACACCATGGGGGTGCCAATGGGAATGCGCCGCTCGGCCTCCTCCTGACTCAGGCCGGTGTCCACATAAAAGTCCTGGATGGGAGGCGCAGTGTCCCGGTCCGCCGCCGTCAGCACATGGGGCGGCAGGCAGGCCACCACACCGAACAGGGGTGGATTGGTCAAAATGGTCAGCTCCCGGTCGGGCAGCATCCGGGGGTCTACCCCCCCAATGGTGCCAAAGCGCAGGAAGCCGTCCTGAATGCCCGTGACCACCAGTCCGATTTCATCCAGGTGCGCATCCAGCAGCAGGCGCTTGGCATTGGGCTTGCCGCAGCGGCGCACGCCAATGACGCTGCCCATGCGGTCAATCCACACCTCGTCTACCAGCGGCTCCAGCAGCTGCTTTGCCGCCTGGGCCACATCCTGTTCAAAGCCGGAGGGGCCGTTTGTATTGCACAGCCGCTCCAGCATCTCTCTGATTTCCATCATATCACCACTTTCTCAAAGTTCATTGACATATTGCCGAAAGACGTTGCCCCGCTCCTCAAAGTTGCGGAACTGATCGAAGGAGGCGCTTGCCGGGGAGAGGATGACCACATCCCCCGCCTCCGCCTTCCTGCTGGCCTGCTCCACCGCCTGGCGCAAATGCTCACACCGGATGATTTCAGGGTGCCCGGGCGCATAACCGGGGGCCTGCTCCACCGCCTGCTGGATTTTCTCCGCCGTATCCCCTGTGAGCAGCAGCACCTTCACCGACTGGAGGATTTGCGGCCCCAGCACATCGTAGGGCGTGTGCTTGTCATAGCCCCCGGCAATGAGGATGACCTTCTGGTTGAAGGCACGCAGCCCGGCAATGGTGCGGCTGGGGCTGGAGGCGATGGAATCGTTATACCACTTCACCCCGTCCAGCTCCCGCACCAGCTCAATGCGGTGGGCCACGCCGGAAAAGGTGCGGGCAAATTGCTGAATGGTCTGGTCGGACACCAACCCGTCCACCGCCGCAATGGCCGCCATGTAGTTCTCCAGGTTGTGCACACCGGGGAGGAGGATGTCCTCCACAGCCAGCACCGGGCGGCTGCGCAGCATAATCCACCCTTCCCGCACGCACACCCCCTGGTCAAGCAACTTGGTGCGGCTGAACAAAACCACCCTCCCCTTGGCCTGGGCGGCAAACTGGGCGGTCAGCTCGTCATCACCGTTGAGCACCAGCGTGTCCCGGTCATCCTGGTGGGCAAAGATGTTGCTCTTTGCCTGTACATATTCCTCCATATCCACGTGGACATCCAGGTGATTGGGGGAGACATTGGTCACCACCGCCACACTGGGGCTTTGCTGCATGGTGAGCAGCTGGAAGGAGGACAGCTCCAGCACCACCAGATCATCCGGGCGCATCTCATCCACCTGGCACAACAGGGGGTTGCCGATGTTGCCGCCCACAAAGGTGCGGTACCCCTCTGCCTTGAGCAGACCGGCAATGATGGTGGTGGTAGTGGTCTTTCCGTCCGAACCGGTCACCCCCAGCACACGGCAGGGACACAGCTGCATAAACACTTCCATCTCCGAAGTCAGCTGCGCCCCGTTTGCCGCCGCCTGGGTTAATTCAGGCACATCCGGGCGCAGGCCGGGGGTGCGGAAAATCACATCCGCATCCGTCACAGCCTTCAGGTAATCCGGCCCCAGGCAAAACTGCCCCCCGGCCTCCTCCAGTTCCTCCACCAGGCCGCCGAAGGCCTCCCGCTCCCGGCGGTCACACACCAGCACCTGTACGCCGCCCTGGAGCATCCTGCGGATCAGCGGCGTGTTGGACACGCCCATCCCAATGACAGCCACTCGCTTTCCCTTGAGCGAGTCAAAATATTCCTGCAAAATGGATTGCATGGACAGATGCCCTCCTATCTGGGTATTTGACCCTGTAACATATAGAACTAATTTATTATAGCGCATCAGGTTCCATTTGACAATCACCCAAAATTGAAGTACAATACATTTTGCAAGTAAGCTGGACAGCCGCGTGGGATGGCCGAAAGGCCACCTATGAGGAAAGTCCGGGCTCCACAGGGCAAGGATAACGGGTAACGCCCGCCGAAGGCGACTTCAGGAAAAGTGCAACAGAGATAAACCGCTGCCTCCTCCGGGAGGTCAGTAAGGGTGGAAAGGCGGAGATAAGCGCCCGCCCGATGACTGGGAACTGCTCATCGCTGTAAACTCTATCCGGAGCAACACCGTGGTAACGCAATAGGCCGGCCCGGCCGCGTTTTGGAGGTGGCTTGAGCACGTTGGCAACAGCGTGTCGAGATAGATGGCTGTCTTAAAGGACAGAACCCGGCTTACAGGCTTACTTGTACCAGCAGGAGACCGCTGCGCAGGATGCTCTATCCCGCAGCGGCCTCTTTTTGCCCCGCACCTGGGAAAAGATTGTCCGTTTTCTTTCTTGCGTCCCAGGCGTGAATGGGCTATAATTGGTTTGCGATTGTATTTGTATATTGTATACGACGGAGGTGTCACTCTATGCAACTGTTGATTCAAGGCGGCCGTGTCGTAGACCCTGCCAACGGCGTGGATACCCTGGCAGATGTGCTGCTCCAGGATGGCCGCATCGCCCAAATCGGGGAGAACCTCCCCTGCCCTGCGCAGTGCACGGTACTCCGGGCGGAGGGGTTGGTGGTGGCTCCCGGGCTGGTGGATTTGCACGTCCATCTGCGGGAGCCCGGCTTTGAGGAAAAAGAGACCATCGCCACCGGCTGCGCCGCCGCCGCCAAAGGCGGGGTGACCACCCTGGTGGCCATGCCCAACACCCGCCCTGCCACCGACTGCCCAGAGGTGGTGCGCCTGGTGCGGGAGAAGGCCGCTCCCACCGGGGTGCACGTGCTCCCCGCCGGTGCGGTCACCGTGGGACAAAAGGGGACGGAGCTGACCGACTTTGCCGCTTTGAAAGAGGCCGGGGTACCCGCCCTCACCGACGACGGCGTCCCCGTGCAAAATGTGGCTGTGCTGCGTTCTGCCATGCAGCAGGCCAAGGCCCTGGGCCTGCCCCTGCTGGACCACTGCGAGGACCGGGATTTGGTGCGCAACTATGCGGTCAACGACGGCCCTGTGGCCCAGCACCTGGGACTGCCCGGCCGCCCCGCCATTGCAGAAGAGCTGCAAGTCATGCGGGACGCCATGCTGGCGGAGGAAACGGGCGCCCATGTGCACATCTGCCACATTTCCACCGGGAAGGCGGTGGAGATTGTCCGCCGTGCCAAAGCCCGTGGCGTGCACATCACCTGTGAAACCTGTCCGCAGTATTTCACCCTCACCGACACCGAGCTGCTCCATCAGGGCACCATGGCCCGGGTCAACCCGCCGCTGCGCACCCCCGGGGATGTGAAGGCCATTTTGGCCGGTCTGTGCGACGGCACCATCGACGCCCTGGTCACCGACCACGCCCCCCATTGCGCCTGGGAAAAGGACAAGCCCCTGTCCGAGGCCCCCAGCGGCATG
>CALXDR010000054.1 GCA_944387115.1 uncultured Oscillospiraceae bacterium | reverse complement strand
AGAAGCGTCCGAGCCGTTGCGAACAGCCCGGATGGACCGAAGTGAGGGATACAAACCAAGGACGGCACAGCCGGCCTGTTTGTGTCCCGAATCGGAGGGAAGAGCCGAAGCGTCCGAACCCCGCCGCCCCTCGGATGGACTGGAGCGAAGGGCAAAACCCAGGGCGGGCAACGCCCGACCGGATTTGCCCTGAGTCGGAGGGAAGCCGAGGGACAGCGGCGGGTTGTGAGGCGTGACAGGCCAGCCGTTGCGAACAGGCGAGGCGTGACAATGAAGAAGTGCGACCCCCCCAAACCCAAAATCACCCCGGCCGCCTGGCCGGGGTGATTTTATTTGAGAAGCGTCCGAGCCCCCGAAGCAGCTTGAATGGACCGAAGCGAGGAATAAATTCCAGGCCGGGCAAAGCCCGGCCGAATTTGTTCCGAGTCGGAGGGAAGTCAAGCGTTGCGGAGGGGAGCGAGGCGTGCCAAAGAGGAAGCGTCCGAGCCGTTGCGAACAGGCAGGGCGTAACTCGCCTTACTCCAGCGCCAGCGAGGCCTCCAACAGCTTTTTGGTATAGGGGTGCTTAGGGTGGTCATACACCCCATCCACCGCCCCCTCCTCCACAATCTCCCCGCCGGTCATCACCACCACCCGGTCGCACAACTGGTAGACCACCGACAGGTCGTGGGAGATGAACAGGTAGGACAGCCCCAGGCGGCACTTCAAATCCACCAGCAGCTGCAAAATCTGTGCCTGAAGGGTGACGTCCAGGGCGGATACCGGCTCATCCAGTACAATGAGCTTGCTCCCGCCCATCAGCGCTGCGGCAATGGCCACCCGCTGGCGCTGTCCGCCGGAGAGCTGATTGGGACGGCGCTGGGCGTACTCCTCGCTCAGCCCCACCTGCCCCAGCATCTCCGCCACCCGCCCACGGCGTGCCTCACGGTCCTTCACCCCCATGGCCCGCAGCGGCTCCTCCAAAAACCAGCCCACCGTATGGGCGGGATTGAGGGAGCCGTAGGGGTCCTGGAACACCAGCTGCGGGCGCTGGGTGTGCAGGTGCAGCGTCCCCTCGATGTCCGTCACCATGCCCAGAATACACTTTGCCAGGGTGGTCTTGCCCGACCCCGACTCCCCCACAATGCCCAGCACCTCCCCCGGGCGGAGGGTGAGGGATACATCCCGCAGCACCTGCCGTCTGCCCCGCCCTCTGCCGTAGTAGCTGTTCAGATGGGAAATTTCCAGAAGGTTCTGCTCATCCATGCTCCACGCCTCCCATCAGTTTCTTTCTGGCGGGACGGGCGGCAATGAGGGCCTTGGTGTACCCCTGCTGCGGGTGATAGAACACCTGCTCCACGCTCCCGCTCTCCACAATCACGCCCCGGCGCATCACCACCACCCGCTGACACAGGGACTTGACCACCCCCAGGTCGTGGGAGATAAACAGGATGGCAGTGCCCTCCTTGCGGTTGATGTCCCGCAGCGTGTCCAAAATCTGCGCCTGGATGGTCACATCCAAGGCGGTGGTGGGCTCGTCCGCCAGCAGCAGCCGGGGCCGGAGCACCAGCGCTGCGGCAATCATCACCCGCTGGCGCATTCCCCCGGAGAGCTGGTGGGGATAACACCGGTACAGCGCCTGGGGATTGGACAGACCCGCCAGGGCCATCGCCTCCAGCGCACGGCGGCGGCGCTCCTCCCGTCCCAGCCTGGTGTGGATGCGCAGGCTCTCCTCCACCTGAGCGCCAATGGTCATGGTGGGGTTGAGGCTGGTCATGGGCTCCTGAAAGATGATGGACAGCTCCTTGCCCTGGTATTCCCGCAGCGCCTGACGGCTGAGGGTGAGCAAATCCACCCCCTGGAAGCGAATGCTCCCCGATACCTCCACCTGCGAGCGGCGGAGCAGCCCCATCAGGGTGTGCGCCGTCACGGATTTCCCCGAGCCGGACTCCCCCACAATGCCCACAACCTCCCCCTCGTCCATCTTGAGATTGAAGTCGTGTACGGCGGTAACCGCCTGTTGTCCCTGGCAAAAGCGCACCGAAAGGTGCTCCATTTCCAGCATCATAGCCCATCCCCCATTCTCTCACGCAGCCCCTCCCCCAGCAGGCTCACGCCCAAAATGAGCACCACCACCACCAGGGCGGGGAAAAACATGGTCCAGGGTGTGGTGAGCATATAGCTCTGGGCCTCGCTGAGCATCTGCCCCAGGCTGGCCTCCTGGGGGGATACCCCAATGCCCAGATAGCTCATGGAGGCCTCCGCCAACACCGCATTGTTAAAGCCGATTGCCAGCCCGGACAGGAGGACCGGCCAGGTATTGGGCAGGATGTGTACGAAGATGATCCGCCCATGGGATACCCCCATCAGCCGGGCGGCCTGGACAAAGTCCCGGTCCCGGTATTTCACAAACTCCCCCCGCACCAGGCGGGCAAAGCTGGGGATGAACAGCACCCCCAGGGCGGCGATGATGTTGTACTTGCCCGGGCCAATCACCGCAATGACCACCAGCGCCAGCAGAATGCTGGGGAAGGCGGCCACCGCATCGCACAGGCGCATCACCGCCCCGTCCACCACGCCGCCGTAATAGCCGCACAGCGCGCCCAGCACCAGCCCCGCCACACAGCCGATGACCAGCACCGCCAGGGCAATGGTAAGGGTGGTGCCCGCCCCCTGGAGGGTGCGGGAGAAAATGTCCCGTCCCATGTGGTCGCAGCCAAAGGGATGGGCCAGGGAGGGGGGCGCCCCCCGGTCTGCGGCGCTGAGGGCGCCGGGGTCATAGGGGGTCCAGACCATCCCCAATAGAATGTAGGCCACGGTGAGGGTGGTGAGCACCCCGCCTGCGGCAAAATACCAATTGATGCGTTTCTTCACCCCACTCACCGTCCCTTCAAGCGTGGGTCCATCACCCGGTAGAGGAGGTCTGCGGCAAAGTTGCACACCACCACCACTGCGGCAACCAGCACCACAATGGCCTGCACCACAGGGTAGTCCCGATTTCCAATGGAGCTGATGAGCAGCTGCCCCAGTCCGGGCACCGCAAAGACCTGCTCCACCACAATGGAGCCGGCCACAATGTCCGCAATGGCCATGGCCAGAAAGGTGACCACGGGAATCATGGCGTTGCGCAGCACGTGCCGCCACAGCACGCTGCTCTGGCTGTTGCCCTTGCTGTATGCGGTGCGGATGTAATCCTGCCCCATCTCACTGAGGATGGAGCCACGGAGCATTTTCACCGTCATGGCGCTGCGGGGCAGGGCCACCGCCAGGGCGGGGAAGATCAGGTAGCGCAGCTGCTCTGCCAAATCCCGGGTGGCGGAGGTATAGCTGCCCGGCTCAAACCAGCGCAGCACCAGTCCGAACAGATAGGTCAGGGCAATGCCCACCACAAAGTTGGGAATGGACATGGTCACCTGGTCTGCCACCGTCACCACCCGGTCCAGCCAGCCCCCGGCGTGGCGGGCGGACAAAATCCCCAGGGGGATGGAGATGACCACAATGAGCACAAAGGACAGCGCCGCCAGCAGCAGTGTGGCGGACATTTTGGGGGCCATGAGCTGGCCCACAGGCATACGGAAATTGTAGGAGGTGCCCAAATCCCCCGCAAACGCCTGGGACAGCCAGTTCCAGTACCGCTGCCAGATGGGCAGATCCAGCCCCAGCTGCTCCCGCAGCACCGCCACCTGCTCCGGGGTGGCGTCCACCCCCAGGATGGAGGAGGTGGGGTCACCGGGAATGATGGAAAAGGCCAGGAAGGCCAGCACCGTCACCAGCAATAAGGTGAGTAGCAGCAGGCCCATCCGCTTGGCCAACGTCTTTACCATGGGGAATCTTCCTCCCTCGTCTCAAATGTGTACCCACGCGGGAGCGGCCGCCTGCGCGGAAAAGGCCGCCGCTGCTGCGGCGGCCTTGTGCATCTCCGGGTCACTGATAGCGGATGGTGCTCATATCCAGCACATAGGTGCGGTAGAAGGTGAACCCCTCCAGCTCCGGGCGCATCACCACCAGGTCGCACAAATCCTGAATCCACAGGCTGGCGGCCTGCTCATTGAGAATGCGCTCGGCCTCCAGATAGCATTCCGTCTGGGCCTGGTCGTCGGTGCTGGCAATGGCCTGGGCCACAGCCTTGTCATAGTCCGGGTCATTGAAGTTGATGAAGTTCTTCCGTCCGTCGGACACGTAGCGCACCAGCATCTCCCGGGCGGTCATGTCGTCTGCGGCAATGCCGCACACGGTGGCCATGTACTCCCGGCCCCGGTATACATCGCTCACCCAGCTCTCCCACTCCACCGTCTGGATGGTGACCTGGATGCCCACCTGCCCCAGCTGCTGCTCCAGCACCTGGGCGGTCTGCACGTGCTGCTCGTAGTTGCCCGGCACGGTGATGGTCAGGGCAAACCCGTCGGGATAGCCCGCCTGGGCCAGCAGCTCCCGGGCCTTGTCCAGATTCTTCTGGTAGGCGGTGGCCAGCTCGGGCAGGAAGTACTTGGTATGGGCGGGGTACATACTCGTCCCCGTGGCCACCCCCGCCCCATTGCACACAAACTCAATGATTTCATTCACGTCAATGGCATAGTACATGGCCTGGCGCACCCGCACATCGTCCAGCGGCTTGACGGCGTTGTTCAGATAGAGGGCCTGCACCAGCTTCATGGTGTCCTCATGGACGGTAAACCCTTCCTTCACTTCGGCAGCCATGGTGTTGGGCAGATGGATGACCATATCCAGCACCCCGCTCTTCAGGCTCATCACCATGGTTTCGGCGCTGCTGATGATGCGGAAGGTGACCTCCTCCAAATAGGCAGGGGTGCCCCAATAGCCGTCGTACCGCTTGGCCACCAGGCTCTCCTGGGGGGTGTAGGACTGGAAGGCAAAGGGGCCGGTGCCCACGGGGTTGGTGGCAATGGTATCCCCCGAGCCCTGGGGGATGATCGCCGCCGTCATGGAGTAGAGAAACTCCAGGCTGGGCTTGGACAGGGTGACGGCCACATGGGTGTCGTCCACGGCGGAGATGTCGGTGACGTCAGAAAAGGCGGAAATGAGGGGCACCCCGTCGTTTTCCGACCCGGCGCACCGCTTGAGGGAATAGAGGACGTCGTCCATGGTCACCGGCGCACCATTGTGGAAGGTGACCCCCTCCCGCAGGGTGAAGGTGTACACAGTTTTGTCCTCGGAAATGGTGTAGTCACTGGCCACAGCCCCGGACACGCCGCCCTCGGCGTTGACCTTGACCAGGCCCTCATAGAGGTTGAACAGCACCTCGCTCACCCCGGCGGAGGCCGCCTTGTGGGGGTCGAGGGTGTCTAAATCCTGGGCGATTCCCACGGTGACTGAGTTCTTCTCCTGAGGTAACTCGTCCGTGTTTGCCGCCGGGGGGTCGCTGGGGCTGGCACCCGTATCTCCTGTACATCCGTACAGTGAAACCGGCAGCATCGCAGCGACAGCCAACAGCAGCAGGGCTTTTTGCAGTCGTTTTGCCATGTTTGCTTCTTCCTTTCTGAAGTGCAGTGCTCACCCCCACGGGGTGGCAGCGGCAGGGCGGCGCCACTCCCTCACCGCCCGCCCCTTGGCGGGTCGATGGGTGCGCCCCTGACTGTGGATATTTTAACACACTTTTGGGGAATTGCAAGGGTTTTTCCCCCACCCCGCCCCGCCTTCTTTTCAGCCGCCCTCCCACGCCCTGCGCCGGTGCGCCCCCCTTGTGGGAAAACAGGGCGCAAAAAACCCGCCGGACAGGGGGATTGCCCTCTATCCGGCGGGTCTGACGGTCAAAAAACTTCCCCAGCGGGGGCTCTGCTCACCCCTGAGCGCCCTGCTTGAGGGCCTGGGCCAGCTGATCGGGGCAGGAGGTGTCCCGGGGGCCGCAGTGGATGCCGTCCATACGGGCAATGGCCTCCTCCACGCCCATGCCCACCAGCAGGGAGCTGACCCCCTGGAGGTTGCCGGAACAGCCGCCCTGCACCCGCACCGCCTGAATGATGCCGTCCTCCACGTCAATCTCCATGTGCCGGGCGCAAACGCCCTTGGGTTCAAAGGTAATGGTCTGCATTGTCATCTTCTCCTTCCAAAATACGCCTTACTAATCCTTATGCTTCTTCGCCGGCCCCGCCGGGGGGATATGCCCCTGCGCTGCGGAAGGCCTCCAGCTGCCGGGCGTCCCTGCGCTCCAGACTGCGCTCCCCCGCCAGCCCCTCCACATGGTGGGTCAGCTCGTGGCGGAGGGTGCGGCGCAGCTCCTCCGCCCACACCTCTTCCGGCTCCTGGGAGAGCACCGCTGCAAAGGAGCCGTAGTACAGGCGGATGTACCGCCCCAGCCCATCCCAGCAGTATTCTCCCAACACGTACACCTCCGCCCCGGCGTCGGGGTCGGGCACGGTGTCCTCCAGCAGCACAATGCCGCCGGTGAGCTGCCGGAGCAGCTGGGGAGGATAGTCCTCCACCGCCTCATCCAGCAGCTGATTGACCCGCTCGATGGATAGCATCATGCCGCCCCCTCCTCACAGCACAATCAGCCCGTAGGCCTTGCGCAGCTGGTCCAGCTCCTCCGGCTCCAGATTGCCGGTGCCGTCATAAAAGGCCCGCCCCTGGTACACCCGCAGGGCGCTGTCCAGCAGCTGGGGCACATCCGACCACAGGCACAGGGCCTTGCGCACGGCATACTGGTGCTGGGCAAAGATGTCCACATCGTCCTGCTCCAGGATGGAGATTTTCACCGCTCCCACCGGGTGGTCCTCCGCCTCGATGATGTCCTCCAGCAGGCTGGGGGTGCATTCCAGCTCCTCCCCCACATCCACGGTGCGCATCACAAAGCACGGCTCGGTGCTGTTGGCGCAGGGAATCACATCGGGGTCATGGGGCCGGGGCTGATAGGGGTAGGGGGTAAAGACGCCGTGCCAGACATGGAACAGGGGCACGTCGGCATAGCGGGCGAGCTGTTCCAGCAGGGGCAGTGCGATGTCCTCCCGGCAGTTCAGGCCGAAGGCCGCCGCCCCCATCCCCTCGCAGACAAACAGCGCCGCCAGCATATGCACATCCGTGGGGGAGTTGCCATCCCGGTCGCAGGCCCAGGACACCCAGAAGGGCCCCGCCCCCGCCTCCTTCACCGCCAGCATGGCCGCCCGGCACTCCGCCATGGTGGTCATGCAGTTGATGTGCACCGCTCCGCCGCAACCCCCCAGCCGCTGGGCGTACAGCCCCACCAGCTGTTCAAAGGGGTGTTCCCCGGCGGGGGCCACATCCAGCCCCAGAGGGCCTAACACCTGCGTAAAGAATGGTACTGCCGCTTCCACTTGTCCATCGCTCCCACATTTCAAATCCTTTGCCGGGCAAAGGGCGTTCCAGGGCCGTGTATGCTCTCCAGTATACCAGACCCAGAGCGCCAGCACAACCCCCTTCCGCAGCCCAACCCCCTCGGGGGCAGACCCGGCATGACTGGGCCTCACCGGGGCAGCAGCATACCCAGCAGCCCCTCGAAGGGCACCCCCTCCCGGGGCGGGCGGCCCTGCACCCAGGCGGCATGGGCACAGCGGGAGACAAACTCCGCCGCCAGCTCCACACTGTGGACAAAGCCGTCCCCCCGCAGCATCCCCCCGGTGAGCACAGCGGCGAACAAATCCCCTGTGCCGGGATAGCACCCCTCCGCCTGGGGGGCGGACAGGGTTCCGGTGCGCCCGCTGTCCCGGTCAAACCAGGCCGCCCCAATCTGTCCGGGGGCGGGACACACGCCGGTGACCACCACCGAGCGCCGCCCCTCCTGGGAGAGGGCCTCCGCCAGCCCCTCCCCCGCCAGCCCCCGCCAGCCGGGGTCGTGGCCCAGGAGCACCGCCGCCTCGGTGAGGTTGGGGGTGATGAGGTCGGCCTGGCGGCACAGCGCCCCCATCCCCTGGGCCAGCGCCGGGGTGATGGCGGTATACAGCCGCCCGTGGTCCCCCATCACCGGGTCCACCACCGCCAGCCCGCCCGGCCCTTTCAGCTGGGCAATGCACCGCTGGGCCAGCGCCAGCTGATCCTCCGAGGCCAGATAGCCGGTGTACACCCCCTCAAACCGCAGCCCCAGCCCCGTCCACTGCTCCAGCGTCCCCGCCAGCTGACCGGACAGCTGGGTGCGGGCAATGCGGGAAAATCCCCCCGTGTGGGAGGAGAGCACCGCCGTGGGCAGGGGACAGCACTGGTGCCCCATCACCGAGAGCACCGGCCCAATCACCGCCAGGGAGCATCGCCCGTAGCAGGACAAATCGTGCACCGCCGCCACCCGGACGCCGCCGCGCCCCCCCTCCGGGGCTGGCCGCTCCCCCGCCCGGCTCTGCCCGCCCTGTGCTCCATCCTCATGCCATGTCTGCGCCATCTGTCCGCTCCTCTCCAGCCCTCTCCACGGGATGCCCCGGGCTCCTCTGCCCGGCGGAGGGGACGCCCCTCCGGCCATCTCCATGGTGTTGTCCGCATTATAACGGATTTTGCCCCCGGTGGCAAGCAGGGCATTTACATTTCGTCCACTTCTTGCTATACTCGAGTCAATCCCACAATTTTCTCCCCAGGAGGTTTTGCCCATGCTTGGCAGACGATTGCCCCAGCTGCTTCTGGCGGGGGTGCTGGCCCTGGCCCTGGCCGCCTGCGCCGCCCCCGTCCAGCCCAGCCCTTCCCCCACCCCGTCCCCCTCCGCTGTGCCCCAGCCCACCCTGGAGCCCACCCCAGAGCCTACCCCAGAGCCTACCCCCGCCTATACCAATCCCCTCACCGGCCTGCCCACCCAGAGCGACCTGTCCGGGCAAAAGCCGGTGGCAATCATGCTCAACACCCTCTCCCAGGCCATGCCCCAGCAGGGCAACAGCCAGGCGGATATTCTCTACGAGGCGCTGGCAGAGGGGGGCATCACCCGTATGCTGGGGGTGTATCAGGACCCCGCCCAGCTGGGCACCGTGGGCGCTGTGCGCTCAGCCCGGCAATATTACTGGGATTTGGCCCTGGGCCACGATGCGGTGTACATCCACGCCGGCGGCAGCCCGGAATTCTATGACAACAAGGCCAGCTGGGGCGCAACCACGGTGGACGGGGTCAACGGCACTTACAGCTCCGCCTCCGCCGGGCTGTTCTGGCGGGACCGGGAGCGTGTCCCCGGCCATTACTATGGCTACGAGCACTCCCTGGTCACCTCGGGGCAGGCCATCACCACCGTCCTCACCCAGGACGGCCTGCTGGGCCCCCACCGGGAGGGATACCGCTACCAGATGACCTTTCTCCCCGACGCCACCCCCCAGAACGGCCAGGCGGCCAGTGTGATCACCGTCCCCTTCTCCAACTACAAGGAGACGCTGTTTCGCTACAATGCCGACACAGCTCAATACGGCGTGGAGGCCTTTGGCGGCCCCTTTGTGGATGGAAACACAGGGGCGCAGGTGTCCGTGACCAATGTGCTCATCCTCCAGACCGCCTATACTGTGGTGGACGACTACGGGCGGCTGCAAACCACGCTGTCAGGGGGAAGTGGCTGGTACGCCTGCGGGGGGCAGATGGTGCCCATCCGCTGGGAGAAGGGGGAGCGCAGCGCCCAGCTGCGCTATTTTGACCAGGCGGGCAACCCCCTCTGCCTGGGACAGGGGCGCAGCTATGTGTGCCTGATGCCCTCCAGCCGCACCATCACGGCCCAGTGAGCCGTGGAGCAGGGGCACACCCCGCCGTGCATTGCACACAGGGGCACCCCCCGCCGCACATATTTCTCTTGACTCCCCCCTGCCGCCGTGGTACACTGTGAGTGCTGTACGACTGACGGAAGTGGAGGCACCACGGGGAGTGCAGCCGGCGCTGCGGCGTCGTATTGCCGACCGTCTGGGCGCACTGCAATTCAGTGCGCCCTTTTTTGTCCCCCAGGCGTCACTGCGTGAAAGGAGAGGCCGACTTATGATGACCGACATTGAAATCGCCCAGCGCACCCCCATGCTCCCCATCCAGGAGGTGGCCCAGCGGGCCAATATCCACCCCGATTTGCTGGAACAGTACGGAAAATACAAGGCCAAGCTGGACATCACCTCCCTGCGCCAGCACCCCCGGAAGGGCAAGCTGATTTTGGTCACCGCCATCAACCCCACCCCCGCCGGCGAGGGCAAGACCACCACCAGCGTGGGCCTGGCAGATGCCCTGAGCCAGCTGGGGCACAGCGCCATGCTCTGCCTGCGGGAGCCGTCGCTGGGCCCGGTCTTTGGGGTAAAGGGCGGCGCTGCCGGGGGCGGCTATGCCCAGGTGGTGCCCATGGAGGACATCAACCTCCACTTCACCGGAGACTTCCACGCCATCGGTGCGGCCAACAACCTGCTGGCGGCGCTGCTGGACAACCACATTCAGCAGGGCAACGCCCTGGGCATTGACCCCAAACGGATTACCTGGCGGCGGTGCGTGGACATGAACGACCGGCAGCTGCGCCACATCGTGGACGGCCTGGGCGGCCGGATGCAGGGGGTCCCCC
>CALXDR010000053.1 GCA_944387115.1 uncultured Oscillospiraceae bacterium | reverse complement strand
CGGGGTGGAAAGGCTGGCTGTGAATGAGCAAAATCCCCAGGCGAGGGGGTTTTACGAGCACATGGGGTTTCAAGTCTACAAGAGAACGGAAACAGACGAGCAGGGAGACCCCTATCCTCTGCTTTATATGATTCGGGAGTAACCGTCAAACCCGGAGATGGTGGCAATCCCAGCCGGGGGCGTCAATGGTCAAATTTGAAGATGTTTTCAAAAGTGAGCTTAATTACAATTATATGCACGCTATTATCCTGTTTTTTGCTCCTGAGAAACTTATATCTACGTTGCCTGTGGTAAAAAGGGAAATGGCTTCGTTTGCCCAGCCCCCGGCGGGAGGCTGGTATTGCCTTTTGGGGCGGACTGGTTTATACTTGTGAGGATACAACGAAGGGCACAACGGGTAACGTGACCGCAGAGATAGACATTGCGCTGCAGGGGGTAGATACCATGACGAACACGACCAAACAAGCGCTGGAAGAGTCCTTGAAGCGGATGATGCTGAAAAAGCCGCTGGACAAGATTGTGATACGGGACATCACGGAGGACTGCGGCATCAGCCGCATGGCGTTCTACTACCATTTCAAGGACATCTATGATTTGATTGAGTGGGCCTGCATTGAGGACGCCTCCAAGGCGCTCCAGGGGAAAAAGACCTACGACACCTGGCAGGAGGGACTACTCCAAATCTTCGAGGCGGTGCTGGAGAACAAGCCCTTCATCCTCAACGCATATCGCTGCATCAGCCGGGACCAGATGGAGCGCTTCCTCTTCCAGCTGACCTACGAGCTCATCCGGGGGGTGGTGGATGAGCAGAGTGCAGGTGCGGCCATCTCGGAGGAGGACAAGGCGTTTATTGCAGACTTCTACAAGTATAGCTTCGTGGGCATCGTATTGGACTGGATTCGCCAGGGTATGACGGCCGATTACAAGGCGCTGACGGAGAAAATCAGCACAACCATGCGGGGCAATGTAGCCAACTCCATCCACAATTTTCTGGAGGATATTTGAGGGGGATGGCGTCCATCCCCCAGGGCGTCCCGGGCAGGACGGGGGAGGGAGCTGGCTGCTGGACAGCGTCTGCCCCTTGCTGAAGGGCAGGCGCTTTTCATGGGGGAGGGCGAGCCTTCCGCCGGGCGCAGCCCTGCGCCAAAGATGAACTTTACAAAACCGGCCCGATGATAAAACACTTATCATCGGGCCGGTTTTGTAAATGGTAAACCGTGCAGGGGCGGGGTATAATGAACCCATCATAAGAGATGCGCAACAGCGCAGCATCAGAAAGGTGGACGACGCTATGGAAAACAAGCTTGGGAAATTGGCAGCGGCGGCGACTGGGATTGCCGGCGCCGGAGTGGCCGTGGCCGTGGCGAAAAAGATGGCAGGGGACAAGAAGAAGGACGCTCCCGCTGCCAGCCAGCAGGAGGCCGCCCCTTACCGCAACACGGAGCTGGGCAAGCAGCAGAAGAACAGCAAGGGAATCTACTACTCCAACGGCAACTATGAGGCCTTCGCAAGGCCGGAGAAGCCGGAAGGGGTGGAGAAGAAGCACGCTTATATCGTCGGCAGCGGGTTGGCTGCCCTGTCTGCTGCCTGCTTCCTGGTGAGAGATGGGCAGATGCCCGGGGAGCACATCCACATCCTGGAGGCCATGGATGTGGCGGGCGGCGCCTGCGACGGCATCTTCGACCCCAGCCGTGGTTATGTGATGCGGGGAGGCCGGGAGATGGAGGACCACTTTGAATGTCTGTGGGATCTGTTCCGCTCCATTCCCTCCCTGGAGAAGCCGGGCGCTTCGGTGCTGGACGAGTTCTATTGGCTTAACAAGCACGACCCCAACTACTCCCTGTGCCGGGCCACGATGAACCGGGGCGAGGACGCCCACACCGATGGGAAATTCAATCTCAGCCAGAAGGGCTGCATGGAGATTGTCAAGCTCTTCATGACCCCCGATGAGGACTTGTACGACAAGACCATTGAGGACGTCTTTGATGACGAGGTGTTTTCATCCACCTTCTGGCTCTATTGGCGCACCATGTTCGCCTTTGAGAACTGGCACAGCGCTCTGGAGATGAAACTCTACTTCCAGCGCTTCATCCACCACATTGCCGGACTGCCCGACTTCAGCGCACTGAAATTCACCCGCTACAACCAGTATGAATCGCTGATTCTGCCCATGCAGAAGTATCTCGAGGAGGCCGGGGTGGACTTCCGGTTCGGCACCGAGGTGACCAACGTGCTCTTCGAGCGCAAGGGAGAGAAAAAGGTGGCCACCGCCATTGAGTGCAAGGTCAACGGTGTGGAGCAGGGGATTGTCCTCACAGAGAACGACCTTGTGTTTGTCACCAACGGCTCCTGCACCGAGGGCACCATTTACGGCGACCAGAACCACGCACCCAACGGCGACGCAGAGGTCCGCACCAGCGGGTGCTGGAGCCTGTGGAAGAACATTGCCAAGCAGGACCCCGCCTTCGGACGGCCGGAAAAGTTCTGCTCCGACATTGCCAAGACCAACTGGGAGTCGGCTACCATCACCACTCTGGATGATAAAATCCTCCCCTATATCACCAACATCTGCAAGCGGGACCCCCTCACCGGCCATGTGGTCACCGGCGGCATTGTCAGCTGCCAGGACTCCAGCTGGCTGTTGAGCTGGACCATCAACCGCCAGGGCCAGTTTAAGGAACAGGACCCCGACAAGGTGTGCGTGTGGGTATACGGTCTGTTCACAGACGTGCCCGGCGACTTCGTGAAAAAGCCCATGAAGGACTGCACCGGCATGGAAATCACCCAGGAGTGGCTCTATCACATGGGGGTGCCGGTGGAGCAGATTCCCGACCTGGCCGCCCACAGCGCTGTGTGCGTGCCCACCATGATGCCCTATATCACCGCCTTCTTCATGCCCCGGGCAAAGGGTGACCGGCCCGACGTCATTCCCGACGGATGCGTGAACTTTGCCTTCCTGGGACAGTTCGCCGAGACGCCCAGAGATACGGTGTTCACCACAGAGTACTCTGTGCGCACGGCTATGGAGGCTGTCTACGGCCTGCTGGGGGTAGACCGGGGCGTGCCCGAGGTGTGGGGCAGTGTGTATGACGTCCGGGAGCTGCTGAAGAGCTCGGTGTGCCTGATGGATGGGAAATCTCCCCTGGAGATGGAATTGCCCGGCCCTCTGGCACTGCTGAAAAAGCCGCTGCTGAAGGCAATCCGCGGCACAGTGATTGAAAAGGTGCTGAGAGATCAGAACGTGCTCAGAGAAGAAATCAAGTAATTGCCGACAATACGGGGGCGCTCATTGCACTTGCATGAGCGCCCCCGTGAAACATTTTGTATGCGCACATCCATACCCATGGCAGAGGCGGGGCATGGGGCGTATCCTGCGCCGGCGGGCACACTCACTCAAAGCGGAGAGAATCTGTGACCTTAATCATTGCCCCGTAGTAGCAGGGGATGACGCTGAATACAAAACCGTATAGCAGCGCCACAAAGATGGGCAGGAGCAGGTTGGACAGGGTGAAGTGCACCTCAAAGAGGAGAAACAGGCGTTGGTTTAAGTACCCCTGGATAAAGAGCACCGTCAGGCAGCTGAATACCACGGCAATGACGGCGGCAATCAACGCCATCATCATACCCTCCAGAATAAACTGGTTCAGGATGTCCAGCTTGGTGGCGCCCAGCGCCTTCTTAATGCCGATTTCTCGGATGCGCTCCTTGATGGAGAAGAACATGGTGTTCATGGCGTTGATGCCCGAGATGAAGAGCAGCAGCAACATCATCAAGGTGAGAAAGAGCTTTAGAGGGGCCAGTCTGGTGATCGTTTGCGCCAGGACAGCGCTTTTGTCCAGCACATCGTAGGAGGGGAAGTTCTTCAGACTTTGCTGGCGGTACAATGTCAGGTGCTCCTTGAGGGATGGGCTGTTTGCGCCGTCCCAAATGAGAAGCTTGAGGGCAGAGGGCTCAAACGCATCGTCTACAAAGGACAGGGGCGTGTACACCATGCTCTCCAGCTGGACAGAGCTGTCCGCACCCTGGGAAAAGCGCTGATATTCCATGGCCTCCCTGTCGGAATGGTAGCTGTTAGAAATCACGCCCACAACCGTACACTGCAACACCTCCCGTTCCTGGTGGGCATTGGGGTCGGTGGATGAGGTGGTGATGCCGGGAATGGAGACGTCAAAGGTTATGGATTTCCCAATGGAATTCCCGTCGGGGAAGAGGAGGGACTCGGTGAAAGCGTCGATTACCACCACCCGGCTGCGCATGGCCACGTCGTTGCCGTTGATGAGCCGCCCTTTGAGCAGGGTACACGCTCCGGTGAGCATTTCGCCTCCGGTGGAGAGGATTGGGATGTCCTGCTCCATGCCGGACACTCCGGCTACGGTTGCGGAAAGAGCGCAGAGTGTACCGTTTTGCGACCTTTTGGCGTATATCATGCTCTTCTGTTCGGAAAATATAACCCGGGTTACCGGAGCGTCCCCTTTGGCATAAATTTGCGCTTCGTCCAGCCGCTCGGGATACTCGTACCGTAGGGCCACGGTGCCAGGGGAGATTTGCCGGGCATCCTTCATCGTTTCGTTGTAGTACGAGTCGAGGAGGATATTCCCTGTGGTGAACACAAATAGCCCTACCAACAGCCCAATCACGGAGAGGAAAAACCGAAGCTTATTGTCCAGGCATAGCTCCAGAAGATGCCTGACGTAAAAGAAAACCTTGCTGCGTTTCATTCGGTCAACCTGCCTTCATGGAGAAAATAGGTTCTATCGCCATACTGCAACAGATTTTTGTCGTGGGTAACCAGGACGACGCAGGCACCGCCCTGCGTCAATGCCTTGAGATGCTGGACAACCAGCTGGGAATTTTCCTCGTCCAGGTTTCCTGTGGGTTCATCGGCGATAATCAGCGGCGGTCTTTTGATAATGGCTCGGGCAATGGCCACCCGCTGCTTCTCGCCGCCGGACAGGAGGGAAACCCGCTTGTGCCGCAGCGGTGTCAGGTGAAACCGCTCCAGAATTTCCTCCAGGTACGCCAGCACTGCGCCGTCGATGGGGTGATGGGAGTACAGAAAGGGGAGGAGAATGTTATCCTGGACGCTGATGGAATCAATCAGACAGTAGGATTGGAAGATGAAACCAATCAACGTGGAGCGCAGCTCGGCATACCTGTTGTAATGGCGTGGGTTGATCTCTTTGCCCTGCAAGCGGTATGTGCCCCCGTCAAACACGTCCAACAGCCCCAGCAGATTGAGCAGGGTGCTTTTCCCAGAACCGGAGGAGCCGCGGATGATGATAAGCTCCCCCGCCTGTGCGGTGAGGGACAGGTCGTTGAGCACATAGCGGCGGCCGTCATAGGTCTTTTGAATGTGGTCTAGTTCTATCAGCATATGTGCGCCACCTACTCTGGAAGGTCAATGACCAACTGTTCGCCCTCTGCCAAGCCGCTTTTGATTTCTACAAATTCAAATTCGACATTGTCCTGGTACTCGGAGAAAAAGGCTCCGATTTCCACATCTCTGCGGGTTCGTGTTCCATCTGCGTCCACAACCTGCACGTAGTATGTGTCGCCGTCCATGAGGAGCATTTGCTTGAGGATATACAGGGACTGTGTGGTGTGCACCATTTCGAAGCTCACCTCCACCGGGGTGCCGGGCAGCAGCCGCTGGTCACAGCGAATGTAGACGGCCACCTTTTCGTCGGTGACTTCATAGCCGAAGTTGATAATTTGCCCGGGGTACTCCTGCTCCCCCTGACCAAGATCGACGGTCAACACGGTTTTGGTGTCAAAGTCCAGGCTGCTCAGCTTGTCATAGTCCACGCTGGTGACGATATACAGCCTGTCATAGACCAGCAGACTGAATGTCGCGGAGGTGTCTGTGATGGACAGCTCTACAAGCTTGCAGGCGTAGTCCACCTTGACCTCCTTTTCTTTAAAGGTATAGAGCAAGTCGCCCTGCTCCAAAACCGCGCCTACCTGGTGGGGGGTGCTAAACCGCTTGGCATTGGATTTTGAGCCGAATTCCACAACCATATGCTCGATATAGACCTCGGGGGCGCCCCCAATGACCTGTCCCTTACTGGATAGGGTGCTTGTAATGATGCCCGATTCCACCGAGGCGTGCAGGGGGGTTCGATAGGACTCGGAATTGGGCGTTTCCTCTTCCGGGGAATCGGTGTGGGTAGAAAGAAACACAATCCCAAAAACGCAGACGGTGACGGTGAGCAGGATGCAAATGAGCGGAATGACTTTTTTCATAGTAGCGCTCCTTTATTCCCGAGCCAGCAAATCGTCAAGCATACGGCTGACATGGGAGGTGTCATAATCACGGATGGGATAGATGGGGTTGAAGAAAACCGCACAGCTATTGGTGCGCGGCTGCTGGCTGCTGGCGACGAGGTAGTCAAAGTGCAAGGTGGTGGCGACAGAGCTGAAGGGGGAGGCCTGGTCGGATTGGAAGGAGAGGGAGAGGTTGAGGGTCTCCCCCTGTTTGAGGGAGATGGGGAACTCTGCTTTGCGAAAGGCTCCGCCCCCGATGGCGTACATCATATTGGCGGGGGACAAAAACGCATCGAAATGCACGTCCTGGAGCACCACATCCTCTTGGGCTGTGAAAATGTACTGGAAGGATTCACTGTCGTTGTTGATGAAGCTGGAGGGGAAATCAAAGGGGATGACACCGATTTGCAGTTCCTCGGAAAAGGACATACCGTCGGCAAAGGTGTGGGTGACGGGGGTGGGGAAGGTCAGGGTATAGGGCGTGCCGTCCACATTGAGCACCAGGGCGTCCACGCAGATGCGCTTGCCCGGCTCGTCGCAGGTGATTTTTACGGAAAGGTCTTGGAAGTAATACCCTTGATGGCGAAATCGGTCCAAATCCTCGTTGTTGCTGTCACCAATGTTCACCGAGCACCCCTCGGTACTGCCGTCATTGCTCTGAAGGGCGATGTAGTCAACCTGGCGAATGCGGCGATTGGAGAAGAGGGAGACGTTGAAGGTGCAGGAGAAGGGATCTTTTGAGCATACATAGACGTTGGAGGCGGTGTCCAGAATGACGGTGGGCTGCTGGCTGCCGCAGGCGGCGAGGAGGGCCAGCAGGGCAGCAAAAAACAGAAGGGGAAGGGGGCGTTGTCTTCGTTTCATGGGGACCTCCTTTTTGATGCGGGGAGGATGCCTGTGGGCATCCTCCCCGTTGCATGGGTTGACTGGATTGGAAACGATGGCGGATTTTCCGCAGGTGTGGGTAAGTGCTGTGTCTCCGCTAAAAAATCTAGTCAGATGGATTACATACTTGGATTATAACAGGGATTTCGCTATCTGTCTACAAAAAAATTAAAAAATGTAAAATAGAAATGAAAATTACCGAATCAGGCGGAAAGAGGGGGAATTTCCGGGATTTCCGGCGGGATAAGCGGGGCTTCGGCGGAAATTCCTCCAGGTGGGGATTGGGTGGGGAGGGGGTTTGGGAGGAACATAGGAATTGGTCTGGATTTTTCTGTTACACTGTGTTATAATCAGCACAATAAGCGGTACAACACTGAGGAGTTTGTCAGGAGGTTTTCTATGAAACAGCAGCTGTCTATGCACAACTTTGACCATATCTCCAGCACACAGGTGGGGGAGCTGGGGGCCACCCTGCACCAGTTCACACACACCCCCTCGGGGGCCAGGCTGGTTTGGCTGGAGCGCCCCGATGAGAACAAGACCTTTGGCATTGCCTTCCGCACCCTGCCCTGGGATGACACCGGGGTGTTTCACATTCTGGAGCACTCTGTGCTGTGCGGTTCGGAGCGCTATCCCGTCAAGGAGCCGTTTGTGGATTTGCTCAAAAGCTCGATGCAGACCTTCTTGAACGCTATGACCTTTCCCGATAAGACTTACTATCCCGTGTCCAGCCGGAACCCCAAGGATTTTCTCAATCTGGTGCGGGTGTATCTGGATGCGGTGTTCCACCCCGTGATTTACACCAGGCCGGAGATTTTTCAGCAGGAGGGGTGGCACTATGAGCTGGATGAGGAGGGCAATCCCTCCTACAAAGGGGTGGTGTTCAACGAGATGAAGGGGGCGATGGCCTCGCCCGACGCCCTGATGCAAAAGCAGGTGCTCCGCCTGCTCTTCCCGGACACCCCGTACCGCTATGTGTCCGGCGGAGATCCGGCGCACATCCCCGCGCTGACCTACCAGCAGTTTTTGGACAGTCACCGCCGGTTCTACGCCCCCTCCAACGCCTACATTGTGCTGGACGGCAGCATGGAGCTTCAGCCGGTGCTGGCGCTGCTGGATGAGGAGCTGTCCACCCATGGAGCGCCCCAGCCCCAGCCGGAGATTGCCATGCAGGCTCCGGTTACCCCTGCCATGGAGCGGGTGCGCTATGAGGTGGCGCCCAACGAGCCGCTGAACCGCCGGGCCCGGCTGGGGCTGGGGTATGTGGTGGGCGACTTCACCGCCCGCCTGGAGGTGCTGGCGCTCCAGGCCCTGGGCGACGCTCTGTGCGGCAGCAACCAAGCGCCCCTCAAGCACTGCCTGCTCTCCCAGGGGCTGGCGGAAGAGGTGCGCTTCCAGGTGGTGGACGGGATTCAGCAGTCCTTTGTCCTGCTGGAGGTGCTCAACCTGGAGGAGGAGCGGGCAGAGCAGGTGGAGGGTGTGCTGCGGGACACCATTTCCGCCCTGTGCCGGGACGGGCTGGACCACCAGCAGCTCTCGGCGGTGCTGGCAAACATGGAGTTCCAGATGCGGGAGCGGGATTACGGCAGCAGTCCTCAGGGGCTGGGCATCTCCATGAGCATTCTGGACAGCTGGCTGTACGGCGGAGGCCCTGCCGATGGTCTGGAGGTGGGGGGGTACTTCCGCACCCTCAACGAGCAGCTGGAGCAGGGGTATTTTGAGGCGCTGCTGGCGCGCATCTTCCTGCACAGCGACCACAGGTGCAAGCTGCTCCTCCTGCCCTCCCACACCCTGGGGGCGGAGAAGCAGGAGGCGGAGCGGGCACGGCTGGCCGCAGCGGCTCAGGGCTGGAGTGAGCAGCAGCGGGCGGAAATCCGGCAGATGCAGCAGACCCTGCGTGACTGGCAGGCGACCCCTGACGCCCCGGAGGATGTGGCTCGCCTGCCCCGGCTGGCGCTGAGCGACATCTCCCCCGAACCGGAGGAGATTCCCACCCGGGTGGGAGCGCTGGAGGGGGTGACGGCGCTGGAGCACACCCTGCCCACGGGGGGGATTGACTATGTCAACCTCTACTTCCATGTGGGGGATGTGGCGGAGGAGGAGTTGCCCGCCCTGTCCCTGCTGTGCGCCCTGTTGGGCAAGCTGGACACGGCCCGCTGCGATACGCTGGAGCTGCAAAAGCGGTGCCGTGGGCTGCTGGGCAACTTTGAATTTGGGGTGCAGGCCTACACCCGCATCAACCAGCCCGAACAATGCCTGCCTGTGGTGGGCGTTTCCTTCAGCGCCCTGGAGGACAAGCTGGCGGAGGCTGCGGCGCTGGTGGCGGAGATGGTGTGCACCACCCGCTTTGACGACGGAGAGAAGGTTTTGGCCATTTTGCGCCAGAGAATCACCCGCCTGGAGCAGAGCATAGCAGGCTCCGGCGCAAGCTACGCCATGCAGCGTGGATTGGCCGGGGTGTGCGTGGAGGGCGTGGTCAAAGAGCAGAGCAGCGGCGTGGCCCATTTGCAGTGGCTCAAGCAGCTGCTGGGCAGGTTTGACCAGGACTGTCCGGCGCTGCTGGAGCAGCTGAGCGCACTGGCCCGGCGGGTGTTCACCAGGGCACGGCTCACCGTCAGCACCACGGGCACCGATGGGCAGATGGGGCAGGTGCTGGCCCGGAATCTGCTGGATGCACTGCCCCAGGGCGAGGTGCGCCCTGAGGGGTGTGTCCTTCGCCCCTGGGGGGTGAAGCGTGAGGGCATTGTGGCGCCCACGGACATCTCCTTTGCGGTGATGGCAGGCAGTCTGGCGGCCCACGGCGGCGGCTATGACGGGCAGGGGCAGGTGCTCAGCCGTATGGCCAGTCTGGACTATCTGTGGAATGCCGTGCGGGTGCAGGGGGGCGCTTACGGTGCGGGGATGGTTCTGCATCCCTCTGGCGCAGGTGCGTTTTACTCCTACCGTGACCCCAATGCCCAGCGCAGCCTGGCGTGCTATGCCCAAACTGCCGGTCAGCTGGAGGAGATGCTCTCTGCGGGGCCGGATTTGACCGGGTTCATCATTGGCGCTGTGGCGGAGTCTGAGCCGCTGCTCCTGCCGCACCGCAAGGGCAAGCTGGGGGACCGGTTGTATTTCCAGGGCGTGACCCAGGAGCACCGCCGGGCCGAGCGGCAGGCCATGCTCTCTGTCACGGCGGAAAATCTGGGGGGACACCTCAAGGCCATGGAGGCCATGACCCGGCAGGCGGGGGTGTGCATCATCGGCGCTAGAAATCAGGTGGAGGCCTGCCGCAGTGCCCTGGACAGCGTGTTTGAGCTGTGACGGCGGGGGTGTTCTCCGGCAGGGGGCAGGGTGCCCCTGCCTGGAGGACGTCTACCTCTATGTTTTGAAATAGAAGGGGCAGGGGTCCCGCCACGGGGAAATGGAAGAGGAAAGGCAAG
>CALXDR010000052.1 GCA_944387115.1 uncultured Oscillospiraceae bacterium | reverse complement strand
CCAGGGTGGCAAAGCCGCCCGGTTTTATCCCGAATCGGAGGGAAGCCAGCCGTAGCGAACAGGCGAAGCGTGACAAATTAGAAGCGCTGAGCCGTCGTGAGCAGGCTGGATGGACTGAAGTGAGGGATAAAACCCAGGGTGGCAAAGCCGCCCGGTTTTATCCCGAATCGGAGGGAAGCCAGCCGTAGCGAACAGGCGAAGCGTGACAAAGGCGAAGCGTCCGAGCCCCCGCCGCCCCTCGGATGGACCGAAGCGAGGGCAAAACCCAGGGCGGCCAGCCGCCGCCAACAGCCCGTCATCAGCCAGAGAGGAGGAACCGCCATGACCTTGGAAGAGCTGCGGGACAAAGCCCACAGCCTCCCCCTAAAGCCGGGGGTATATATCATGCAAAACGCCGCCAGCCAGGTCATCTATGTGGGCAAGGCCAAGGCGCTGAGAAACCGGGTGAGCCAGTATTTCCAGGCCGACCAGAGCCGTCACAACGAAAAGACCCGGGCCATGGTGGGCCAGGTGGACCACTTTGACGTCATCGTGGTGCAGTCTGAGTTTGAGGCGCTGGTGCTGGAGTGCGCCCTCATCAAGCGCCACCAGCCCCGGTATAACATCCTCCTCAAGGACAGCAAGGGCTACCCCTATATCCGGCTGAACACCGGGGAGGAGTACCCCACCTTCTCCCTGGCGGCCAAGGCGGCAGAGGATGGGGCGCGGTATTTTGGCCCCTACGGCAGCCGTGGAGCCAGCCAGGGGATCATTGACGCTCTGCGCCAGGCCCTGCGCCTGCCCTCCTGCCACCGGAAATTTCCCCGGGATATTGGGCGGGAGCGGCCCTGCCTCAACTACCACACCGGGCTGTGCGAGGGGTATTGCCGCCCGGATATGGACCAGAGCCAGTACCGGCGCTCCATCGAACAGGCTGTGAGCCTGCTGGAGGGACGGCTGGGCGAGGTGGTGGACGGACTCACCGCTGAGATGGAGCAGGCCGCCGAGGCGCTGTGCTTTGAACGGGCGGCGCAGCTGCGTGACCGCATTCGGGCCATCCAGCTGCTCAGCAAGCGGCAAAAGGCGGTGGCCGGCTCCCTGGCAGACACCGATGTGGTGGGCTATCACCGGGGGGCGGCCAAGAGCTGCTTTGTGGTGCTCCACTACCTGGAGGGGGAGCTGGCGGCAAAGGATTGGGAGCTGCTCACCGTGCCCATGGAGGAGGACGAGCGCTCCACCGTCACCACCCTCACCGCCCAGTATTACAGCGGCCGGGGGAGTATGCCCCGGCAGATTCTCCTCCCCTGCGACATTGACGACCAGGTGGAGCTGGCCAGAATGCTCACCCAGGCGGTGGGGCGCAAGGTGGAGGTGCTCACCCCCCAGCGGGGGGCCAAGGCGGAGCTGGTGCGGCTGGCCAATGAGAATGCTGCGGAAGAGGTGCTCCGGGCCACCACGGCGGAGGAGCGGGCCTCCAAGCTCACTGAGGCCCTGGGGGCGCTGCTGGGACTGGAGGAGCCGCCCCGCCGCATTGAGGCCTTCGACATCTCCAACACGGGCAATGCCGACATTGTGGCCTCCATGACTGTCCATGTGGACGGGCGGCCCAGGAAGGGGGACTACCGCCACTTCAAGCTGCGGGATATGCCCCATGCCGACGACTATGCCTCCATGCGCCAGGTGGTGCAGCGGCGCTTCCGCCGCCAGCAGGAGGGGGACGAGAAATTCGCCCCCATGCCCGATTTGCTCCTCATTGACGGCGGGGCCGGGCAGGTGCGTGCGGCCATGGAGGCCATGGACAGCCTGGGCGTCCGGGTGCCTGCCTTCGGCATGGTCAAGGATGACCGCCACCGCACCCGTGCCCTGGTGGACGGCGAGGGGCGGGAGATCGGCATCCAGCACAACCAGGCGCTGTTTGCCATGGTGGGGCGCATTCAGGAGGAGACCCACCGGTTTGCCATCCAGTTTCACCGGCAGCAGCAGGCGGGGCGGGTGAAGGGGTCTGCCCTGGACGGTATCCCCGGCGTGGGGCCGGTGCGCAAGCGGGAGCTGCTGCGCCGCTTCAAGACGGTGAAGGCCATCCGGGAGGCCAGCGTGGCGCAGCTCTCAGAGGTGGTGCCCAGCGTCACCGCCCAGGCCATTGCGGACCATTTCCGCACCAGAGCCGGTCAGAGTACAGGAAAGGAAGAGACACAATGCGAGTGATTACCGGAAGCGCCCGGGGCAAGCGGCTCAAAAGCCTGCCGGGCATGGATACCCGCCCCACCACCGACCGGGTGAAGGAGGGGCTGTTCAACATCCTCCAGTTTGACATTGAGGGGCGGCGGGTGCTGGATTTGTTTGCAGGCACAGGACAGCTGGGCATTGAATGCCTGTCCCGTGGGGCGGCCTTTTGCGATTTTGTGGACAGCGCCCCGGCGGCCTTGCGCATCGTCAGGGAGAACGCCGCCGCCTGCGCCCTCACCCAGCGCGCCGCCTTCCACCAGCAGGCCGCTGACGCCTTCCTGGCCGGGTGCAGGCCCGGAACCTACGGCCTGGTCTTTCTCGACCCGCCCTACGGCTCGGGATGTCTGGAGCAGGCGCTGGAGCGCATTGCCGCAATTGACATTGTGCAAGGAAATGGTATAATAGCCTGTGAAAGTCCGGTGGAGCAGACGCTCCCCCAGCTGCCCGCCCCCTATGAAAAGGGGCGGGAATACCGCTACGGAAAAATCAAGCTCACCCTGTACCGGCGCAGGGCCTGACCCGAGGAGGGCGTTACTCCATGAGACGAGCCATCTACCCAGGCAGCTTTGACCCCATCACCCTGGGGCATCTGCATATCATCAAACGGGCGGCAGCCATTTTCGACCAGCTGATTGTGTGTGTATGCGTTAACTCCGCCAAGAGCAGCGGCCTGTTCACCCCCCAGGAGCGGGTGGAGCTGATTGAACGGGTGACGGGGGAGCTGCCCAATGTGCAGGTGGACTGGTGCCAGGGTCTGGTGGCCGACTATGCCCGTGCCCACGGCGCAAAGGTGCTGGTCAAGGGGCTGCGGGCGGTGTCCGACTATGAGGCGGAGGTGCAGATGGCCATGATCAACGCCAAGCTCTACCCCAGCCTGGACACGGTGTTCCTGTACAGCCACCCCAAGCACGCCTACCTCAGCTCCACGGTGGTCAAGGAGATGGCCCGGTACGGGGCGGACCTGTCCGATTTTGCCCCCCGGCAGATCATTGACGATATTCGCAGCAAGGTACAGCAGACACAATGAGAAAGGAAGTGGTTCCAGATGGCCAGCACCGTAGATGAATTGCTGAACATTCTGTTTGACCTGATTGACGAGGCGAAAAACGCCCCCTTGAGCAGTGAGAAGTGCATCATAGAGCGGGACCGGGCGCTGGACCTCATTGAGGACATCCGGGCCCAGCTGCCTGTGGAGCTGGAGGAGGCCCGCAAGGTGCTGGACAAGCGCAACGCCTTTTTGGATGCGGCCAAGCGGGAGGCCGACCAGATTCGCAAGCGGGCGGAGAGCGAGGCGGTGCAGCGGGTGAACGAGGCCCAGGTGCTCAACCAGGCCCGCCAGCGGGCCAACGAGATTCTCTCCCAGGCCGAGCAGAAGGGCAAGGAGCTGCGCCGCTCCGCCAACGAGTACTGCGAGGATTTGCTGCGCCGCACCGAGGAGGCGCTGGCAGACGCCCACTCCGAGATGCGCCAGGTACATACCCGGTTCCGCAGCGCCATGGGGGGCGGCTCCGGCAGCGGCAAGCCCTCCGGCGGCGGGCGGATGTATGACGCCGAGAGCGACCAGCACCGCTGAGTGAGGCTTCTAAAAAACACATAGATTGGAAGAGGTGTCCGGCGGCAATGGGCCGCAGGGCGCCTCTGTTTTTGCCTCTGGTGCGGCGTGGTGCGGCTGGGGCTTTGGCGCTGGGCGGAGGGCAGAAGGGGGGCGGAAGGGCGGTCAGGCGAGCGCTCAGGACAGCGGCGACGGCAATATTGTGCAAAAGGGAAAAGATACGCCGGGGAAGCCGAGAAACTTGTCGAAAAACACAGAAAGATTCTTGCCGCTCAGGGAAAAAAGTGCTTGCAATTTCCCAGGGCAAATGCTACACTAGGAGTAAACATGGAGTGAAATGGAGCGTTTTGCCCTGAAATGGAGGGGTGCGGAGGAGGCGGCCGGGGATGACAGGTACCTACGAGCACAGCATCGACAGTGCCGGCCGGCTCATTGTACCCGCCAAGCTGCGGGCAGAGCTGGGCAATGTGTTCTACCTGGCCGTGGGGGTGAAGGACAACCTCACCCTCTACCCGATGGACACCTGGAAAAAGCTCCAGGACCGGGTGGCGGAGCTCACCACCGCCCAGGCGGCCTCCATGGACGTGTTTTTTGCCTCTGCACAGCTGTGCGAGGCGGACAAGCAGTGGCGCTTTCAGGTGCCCGGCTATCTGCGGGAGTACGCAAAGATTGACCGGGATGTGGTCATTACCGGCAACAACGACCGGGCCCAAATCTGGAGCGCCGATGTGTGGAGCGAAAAGACCCGGCAGCAGCTCAACCCCGCTGCCATTGCAAAACTGTTGGAGGGACTGGGGATTTGAGCATGGAGTTTTCACATAAGCCGGTGCTTCTGGCCGAGTGCCTGGAGGGGCTGCACATCCGTCCCGACGGGGTGTATGTGGATGGCACCCTGGGGCGTGCGGGGCATTCCCGTGCCATTGCCGCCCAGCTCACCCAGGGGGGCAGGCTGATCTGCATCGACCGGGACCAGGCGGCTCTGGATGCCGCGCCCCGGCGTCTAGAGGGGTATCTGGACCGTGTGACCCTGGTCAAGGGGAATTTCAGCGCCCTGGCGCAAATCCTGGATGGACTGGGCCTGTCCGGCGTGGACGGAATGCTCTTCGACTTTGGCGTGTCCTCCCCCCAGCTGGACGACGGAGCACGGGGGTTCTCCTATTTGCAGGACGCCCCGTTGGATATGCGTATGGACCAGAGCGCCCCCCTCACCGCCTACGATGTAGTCAATGGGTACAGCGGGGAGGAGCTGGCCCGGATATTCTGGCAGTACGGGGAGGAGCGCTATTCCCGCTCCATCGCCCAGGCCATTGTGGAGCAGCGCAGCCAGGCCCCCATTGCCACCACCGGGGAGCTGGTGGAGGTCATCCGCAGGGCCATGCCCGCCAAGGCGCTGCGGGAGAAGCAGCACCCGGCAAAGCGCACCTTCCAGGCCATCCGCATTGCCGTCAACGACGAGCTGGGCGAGATTGAGCGCCTGCTCCCCTGTGCGCTGGAGCGGCTCAACCCCGGCGGACGGCTGGCGATTATATCCTTCCACTCCCTGGAGGACCGGCTGGTCAAGACCACCTTTGCCGGCTGGGCCAAGGGGTGTACCTGTCCCCCCAGCTTCCCCGTGTGCGTGTGCGGCAAGACCCCCAGGGTCCGGCTGGTGGGCAAGCGGCCCATTGTGGCGGGGGCGGCAGAGCTGGAGGACAATCCCCGTGCCCGCAGCGCCAAGCTGCGGGTGGCGGAAAAGGTGTAGACACACCGCATAACTTTTCACAAAGGAGCATACCATTATGGCGGCGGAACGAAAGAGCAGACGGTTCACGACTTATGGCAGCGTGGCCTATAAAACTGAATACCAATCCGCCGCACCCCAGCGGCGAGGGCCGGAGCGCAATCCCCGGCCCAGGGTCAAGCCCAGAGAGCGCACCGTTGCCCGGCCCAGGGTTCAGGTGCGCCCCCAGGAGGCAATTGCTCCGGTGGCGATTTTAGGGTTTGCAGCCGTGCTGCTGTGCGCTGTGCTGCTGGTGATGTCCGGTGCGCAGCTGGCCATGGTCAAGGATGAGACCAACGCCCTGCGCACCCAGATGCGGCAGCTGGAGCAGGAGGAGGACTTCCTGCTGGCAAAGTACGAGGTGACATTTGACCTCAAGGCCATCGAGGCGCAATTTACCGCAGATGGCTCCATGGTGAAGGCCGGGCCCGGTCAGGTGGTGTACCTGGACTTGTCCGAGGGGGACCAGGTGGTGTACTATGACGCCGCAGAGCAGGGCCTGTCTGGACTGGTGCGCAAGGCGGAACAGTTCCTGTCCAACCTGCTGCCCGGCGCCGGAGGCTGAGGGAGCCGAGGCCGGAATGCCGGCCCGTGTGGTTCTATTTGGCATCGGTGAGGCATATCCTGGCAGTGGTGTGACACACGAATACGAAATGAACCCAGGGGCGTAAGAAGATAGGGAATTCTTACGCCCCTTTTCTCTATGGCTCCTGTGGGAGACGGAAACTGTGGAAAGGAAAGCAAGGAGTTGGGTATGAAGCAACGCAAGGCAAAGAAGGGCATTTCCAACAAAGAGCTTAACCGGAGGCTGTTCCGGCGCACCCTGGTGCTGCTGGGAGTGCTGGGGGTGCTGGGGTTTGTCCCCATGGTGCTCAAGCTGGTGCAGCTGCAAATCGTACAGCACGAGACATGGTCGCAAAAGGCCGTCAACCAGCAGACGGTGGATACGGCAGTCAATGCCCAGCGGGGCGGCATCTACGACAACGAGGGGGAGAGCCTGGCGGTGTCCGCCACCGCCTACAACCTGATCCTCTCCCCCTATCAGGTGATTGCGTCGGTGGACGAGGACGACTACGAAAGCGAGGGTCTCTACCAGGCGGCGATTCAGGCCAAGCGCCAGCTGGTGGTAGACGGCATGGTGGAGCTGCTGGGCGCTGACCCGGATCGGATGTGGAAGCGCATCGAGAGGACCGACTCCCAGTATGAAGTGCTGGCCTATGAGATGGAGGAGGACGAGGTGGAGGACATCCGCACCTTCATCAAGGATAACAAGCTCTCCGGCATCCTCTACCTCAGCGCCACCAGCAAGCGGTACTATCCCCAGGCCAGCATAGCCTCCCATGTGGTGGGCTACATCTCGGAAAACGAGTTCAGCGGCGGGGTCAAGGTGGGCGCTCAGGGGCTGGAGGCGGCCTATCAGAAGGAGCTGTCCGGGGAAAAGGGGCGCATCCTGCGGGCCCAGCGAGGGGGCGGCGGCTCCATGCTGGTGGATTACGAGGAGTATCTGGACGGACAGCAGGGCTACAACCTCAACCTCACCCTCAACACCTCCCTCCAGGCGCTGGCAGAGCAGACCCTGGCGGAGGGCATTGAGACTTACGAGGTGAAAAACGGCGGGTTCTGCATCATCATGGACCCGTCCACCGGGGCCATCCTGGCCATGGCCAGCTCCCCGGACTATGACCCCAACCAATACGCCACGGTGGTGGATGAACACCTGCGGGCGGAGCTGGAGGCCATCCGGGAGGCCAGCGGCTCGGACAGCGAGGACTACAGCCAGGCCCTTTCCGACGCCATCAACAAACAGTGGCGCAACAAGGCCCTCAGCGATACCTACGAGCCCGGCTCCACCTTCAAGGCCCTGGTGGTGGCCGCCGCACTGGAGGAGGGGGTCATCTCCATGGACGACCACTACTACTGCGGCGGGGCCTCCAATGTGGGCGGCTATACGGTACACTGCCACAAGCACTCCGGGCACGGGGATCAGACCCTCACCCAGGCGGTGGAGAACTCGTGCAACGTGGCTTTGATGGAGATTGGCTCCAAGCTGGGGGCAGAGACTCTGTGGCGCTACTTTGAGGAGTACGGCCTGTTTGACAAGACGGGCATCGACCTGGCAGGAGAGGGCACCAGCGTGTTCTGGAGCAAGGAGGACTTCACCGGCCCCTACGGCGCAGCCTCGGTGGCGGTGGCCTCCTTCGGGCAGACCTTCAAAATCACCCCCATCCAGATGATCAGCGCCTTTGCCAGCGTCATCAACGGCGGACACCTGCTCACCCCCTATATGGTGCAGTCCATCAGCGACGCCGACGGCAACACCACCTATTATCACGAGGTGGAGGAGAAGCGGCAGGTGCTCAGTGAGGAGACCTCGGAGAAGCTGCGGGGCATTTTGGAGAGCGTGGTGGCCAACGGATCTGGCCGCAACGCCTATATGACCGGCTACCGCATTGCGGGCAAGACGGGTACTTCGGAGAAAATCGGGGAAGAGGGGGACGACGTCATCTGCTCCTTCATGGGCTTTGCCCCTGTGGATGACCCCCAGGTGCTGGTGCTGCTGGCCTTTGACAGCCCCGAGCGCTCCGCCCCCGGCTCCAACTACACCCCCTCCGGCACCTACATCAGCGGCGGCAACATCGCCGCACCCATGGCGGGACAGCTCATTGCCAACGCCCTGGACTACCTGGGGGTGGAAAAGCAGTACACCGCCGAAGAGCTGAGCGGAGCGGATGTGACCATGTCCCATGTGGTGGGCTATGAGCTTACCGTAGCCAAGGGACTGCTGGCCGACCGGGGCATCCGCTGCCGCACCGTGGGCACAGGCAACACCGTTACCGGGCAGGTGCCCAGGGCGGGGGTGTCCCTCCCCGGCGGCTCGGAGGTGATTTTGTACCTGGGAGAAGAGGTGCCCCAGGACCAGGTGGAAATGCCGGATATTACGGGCATGAGCCTGGCAAAGGCGAAGGAAACGCTGGAGGCAAAGGGAATCTTCCTGCGTGCCGCCGGTGTGAGCGACTACACCGACGCCACCCTCACCGCTTCCAGCCAGGGCATTGCGCCGGGCACCATGGTGGCCATGGGTACGGTGGTGGATGTGCGCTTTGTCAGCAGTGTAGTGGACTACGACGGCGCAGTGATGGAAGCGAGCAGTCCCTGAGGGCAGGGACAGACAACCAAAGAGAGAAGATGGAGGTCAACGATATGACAACAATCTGGGCAGGCATCCTGGCCTTTGCGGTATCTGCTGCGGCGGGGAAGCTCCTCATCCCCATACTGCGGGCCATGAAGGCGGGGCAGTCCATTAAGGAAATCGGCCCCAACTGGCACCAATCCAAATCGGGCACCCCCACCATGGGCGGGCTGATGTTTATGCTGGCCTGCGTGGTGGCTGTGCTGGCGCTGGGCTGGCGGGACATCGCCGCAGGGGATTATTCGGCGCTGTTTGTGCTCCTCTTTGCCCTGGTGTTCGGGGTCATCGGCTTTGTGGACGACTACGCCAAGGTCAAAAAGAAGGAGAACACCGGCTTGACGGCGGGGTGGAAGTTCCTGCTCCAGCTGGCGGTATCCATTGCATTTCTGGCGCTGATGCGCTACGGCGGGGATCTCTCCCCCAACCTGTATGTGCCCTTTTTCAACCTGTCCGTGGCGCTGCCCTGGCCGGTGTACCTGGTGTTTGCCGCCTTTGTCATCGTGGGGTGCGTCAATGCGGTGAACATCACCGACGGGGTGGACGGTCTGGCCGCCTCGGTGACGGTGCCTGTGGGTGTGTTCTTCGCCGCTCTGGCCTCCTGGTGGGACAAAGGGGCGGTGGGTGTGTTCGCCGGGGCGCTGGTGGGCGGCCTGCTGGGCTTCCTGCTCTACAACTTCCACCCGGCTCGGGTGTTTATGGGGGACACCGGCTCCCTCTTCCTGGGCGGGGCGGTGTGCGGCCTGGCCTTCGCCCTGGATGTGCCCCTGGTGCTCATCACCGTGGGGGTAATCTACATTGCGGAGACTATGAGCGATATTATACAGGTTGGATACTTCAAGCTCAGCGGCGGCAAGCGGATTTTCCGCATGGCCCCCCTCCACCACCATCTGGAGATGGGCGGCTGGGGTGAGGTGCGCATTGCCCTGACCTTTACGGGCATCACGGTGGCCTTCTGCCTGCTCTCCTTTGTGGGCGTGATGTACCGCTACCTCATCTGAGGGGACAGCCGGGCGAGGCAGCCCCGTTGCAGTGGCACTGGGAAGGGGCCGGCGGAGGGTACATCACCCCTTGGGCGGCCTTTGCAGGGTATACACCGGGGAGTTTTCTGCCCATACAATACACTTTGGATTTTACTCCAGGGCAGCTGGGCCGCCGGGAGATGGTGCGTACACCGGACACATCCACCCCCCGCAGCGCTGCGGTTTCCCGGCGGCCCTGCCGGGCGCCGTGCCCGGAGGGGACGGGACGGGGCGGACAGCGGCGGCCCCGGCAGAGGGCGGACCTCCCGCCGCAGCGGAGGAATTTCAGAAGGGAGTTTGGCAGATGAGAAGGAAAGCCAGGCGGGATTTAAGTGCAGAGGAGAGGCTGGCACGGGGGCCGATGGATTTGCCCTTTCTGGCCCTGGTGGTACTGCTCACAGCGGTGGGCCTGGTGGTGCTCCTCTCTGCCTCCTACGCCTCCGCCTACTACAACACCGATGCAGGGGTGGACACGGGGGGCGATCCCTACTACTACTTCATCCGGCAGCTGGGCTTTGCCCTGCTGGGCTTTGCGGCCATGTACATTGTCTCACGCATTGACTACCAGCGCCTGCGCCTGCTCTCTGTGGTGGCGCTGGCCGTGGCCATTGTGCTGATGCTGCTGGTGTTTACCCCCCTGGGGCGCTCCAGCAACGGCGCCCGCCGCTGGCTCAATCTGGGCATTTCCTTTCAGCCCTCGGAGCTGCTCAAGGTTGCGGTGGTGATGTTTTTTGCTGCCCGCCTGTCCAAACGAGGGGACGAGCTGAGCCGCCCTGTGCGCAACTGGAACCGGCGCACCCTGCTGGGGCGGGTGGGGTCTTTCCTGGACGACCGGGACTTCTTTGAGCTGGTGCCCTATATCATCATCCTGGGCATTGTGGCCCTCCTCATGGCCAAGCAGCCCCATATGTCCGGCCTGCTCATCATCATGGTCACTGCCGCATCCATTCTCTTTGCCTCCGGCATCAGCCTGGGATGGTTCGGCGCAGCCCTGGGCGTGGGCGCGGCGGGCGTGGTGGGCATCATCAGCGTCAACAAGTATATGCAGTCGCGTCTGCTCAGCTGGCTGGCCGGGAGCGGTCAGGATACGCAGAACACCGGCTACCAGCTGCATCAGTCCCAGGTTGCCATCGGCTCCGGCGGCCTGCTGGGGCTGGGGCTGGGCAACAGCCGGCAGAAGTTCCTCTACCTGCCCGAGG